>NZ_JBHFLM010000046.1:0-30606 GCF_041928655.1 Pelatocladus sp. BLCC-F211
TCTTAAAAATGGGGCAGGCAACCCCTTCGGGGAAGTCAAAAGTATCAAGTCAAAAGTCAAAATCAATACTTTTGAATTTTGACTTTTGACTTTTGACTTGTTTTGCCTGCCCCATTTTTAAGTTCATTGAATCGAAGGTCACGCCTCTACAAAGTCCAAGCAGCCGAATTTTCACCCCAAACAGCTAAGTCTAGTTCGGCGAATGCGTACATCACGGAGTCAGAACAATCAGGACTTCGCCCGATTCGTTTTTGAATATCCTCTTTGCTTTCAACCTGAATTTTGGAGGAAGAAGTCAATTTCCATCTAGGAGCGGTCAAATCTGCAAGCAGTTCCGGATCATCCGGCAAGGCAATATCGTTGTGGCTATCGGGGTCTAATAGCTCTCGCAGATGCCAGTGCCACTCAGCACGTTTGTTGATAAAACCAAATTTACCGCTTTTGTCTCTAGCGTCTGAGCCTCCCGCCCCGTTGGCGGCATAGGCGTTTATGCCACGCTCAACACAGGCATCGTAAGGACTTGAACCAACACCAGTAATATCTATATGTACGTAAGCATCGCCCACCAGTTCGATTTGTACCAAAGATGCGATCGCACTGCCGTTTGGCGTGGTTTTGCCTGGATGTTTTTGCAATTTATCAATATAGTTACCGTATCTGGGAGCAATTACGGTTTTAGCTGCACCACCCCTCGCCACGTCCACACCCAAGCAAGTCATTGGTGTATTTTCCGGGCGTCGTCCCCACCGCTTCATCGCCAGCCGCACCCACTCCGTAGGTATCACCTGCCAAGGATCATCTTCGATACCAGCCCCAAAGTCCCCCTTAAGCATCTGACTTCGCAGTGGTTCTGGCAAGGACTGAAGTACTGATTTGTAGCCAGTCTTCATATATATGGGGTTGTCTTCAATTTTGGCAGGGATAAACGTGCGCGATCGCGGCTTGATTGTCTCTATTTCCCCTTCCTTATTCTTGTATTCAAATGGCTCGCCACTTTCTACTTCTTTGTCCTCCCCATCTAGAGTCGCAAACCAGCGCAACTCCCCAGGTACAGCCGGGTTGGGGTGTTTGGGGTCAAGCCACGGTGACCAATACTCGATCACCCAGCGTCCTTCAGCTGTCGTGGGTGGGTTGCCCGTGCAAATTACTCGACACCTCTGGTTAGTATCATCAGTACGTAGCCAGCCAGTCAGAAATTTGAATTGAGCTTTACTAAAATGTGTGATTTCATCTATCGCTTTCAAGTCGTGAGGGCGGCCCTGATATTTCTCTACATCGTCTTCATGTTGACAAGCACCGAATTCAAGTGATCGTCCATCAGGTAGTCCACTCCAAATTTTTTCGGTGGAATTGTACTTAGCACCAGTGCCTTTGAGAATTTTTTTACACCTTTGGACCAGCCCTTTTAACTGAGGATATTCACGGCGAAAGATGATTGAGTTTTGGTGTGCGGTAAGCGCCAATCCTAATATCAAATCTGATTTACCCCCACCAGTAGGGGCTTAAAAACCAGCAGCCCCGCCATAGAACAATTCGTCGGCGGGGGTTTCATAAGCCATGCTTTGCGGGCCTGGTAACGGCAACCAGATGGGTTCGGCGCTGGGCGGCGCTTTTTTGGTAGAGCCACCCATCCATTTGTCAATCTTATTAATAGTCCGTTCGATTTTCGAGAGGGATTCCAGCACTCGTTTTCCTACTCCATCGGGGATGCGGCATACCCTTTGTGAATCTACCTGTACTTCCAGTCACATCCGCATAACTAGGGATTCCCGACTTTCTGCGAGTTCGAGCAATCACAGACTTGTCTACACCAGCAATTTGAGCCAGCTTGTAATCAGGCATAGTGCCAAGCAAGGCGATAATCTCCGGCGAAACGACGGATGGATTTGAGGCTAATCTATCTTCTCATTTTTGATAGCTAAAATCAATGTATATCAACCATTTCAGCCATTCTTGCGTCTAATATTTGCTTAGTCAGATCAATTTCCATCAAAACTTTCATGGCATCCGCGATCGCTTTGATTGCATCTGGATCAGCAGGGTTTGCTTCTTTGGTTGCGTCCTGGATAAACTTCAAGCCCAATTGAATAGTTTCAGGAATCTCCGAAGCCCAAGTCTTCTCACGCGCCTTCTTCTTTTGCTGGAATAATCCCGCAAGCCTAGCATCTTCATTAAGACGTGATCGCCATCCCTCAATACTTCTGGTCGATACACCCCACTTCTCTGCTGCTGCTTTATCGCCCATAAATATGGCATCGACTAAGGCGCTGGCCGCACGCTCATAATTAAAGGATTGAGGCATTTATAAGCAATATTTACTGCAAGTCTTCTCTAAATCGTTCCCTGCGAATACTTTCGGATTGTTCGCGAAATCGTGTTTATATTTTCTTTCACACATGAAAAAATATGATTTTCAGGCAATTCTTGGAGCGATCGCCTGTACTAACCTTAGATTCAACGCTTAAAAACTCGCTCATAACCCCAAGTATTTACTACTGCAATCAGTCGGATTGCTTTCTAAATATACATTCGTAGTACTGATATTTGAATGACCAAGCGAATCTCTGACTAGGTGTATGGGAGCGCCTTTTTCCAGGGAAACAACCGCGTGTGCATGTCTTAACCAGTGACAGCTAACTTTCTCGTTTACTCCCGCCGTCGCCGCGGCTTCTTTGATAATGCGATGAACCATTGTTCGCTCAAGCGCTTTACCTCTACAGCTGATAAACACTGGCTCATCATCACCCGCCGCACCCCGCAACGACTCCACCTCCAACCACACCACTGGAGGAACCAGCACTGTTCGCAGTTTTTCACCCTTCCCCAACACAGTAACTTGCACCTCCCCAGAGTCCCGTTCGTGAAAGTCACCCCACTTCAAGCTACATATTTCGCTGACACGCATTCCAGTCGCGTACATAAGCTTCAAGAGTGCGCGATCGCGTCCCGGCTTTGCCCCTCGTTCAACTAGTTTCAATACTTCGGTTTGCTTGAGAATCCGTCCCGCTAGAGACTGTTGCCCCTTCGGGATTTTGAGAGCTGCCGCAACATTGAACCTCGTGTAATTTAGCTTAGTCGCAAAGCTCCACAACGATTTAATCGCATTGAGCTTGCGACGCTTGGTGGTGTTTTTGATATCGAGTGTGTCGAGGTGAGTGGAGTAAGCCTGCAAATCTTCCAGTGTACAGACTTGTAGACACTTGTCTACAAAATCAAAAAACGCTTGTACGTCGCGGCGATATTCGTTTTGAGTAGAAATGGGCCTACCGTGCAGCCACATTTCTACAAGTTTTTGGTCAGTCGAGACACGAGAAAGTTCGGACATTACTAAGCAAAAAAAATAACCCTCGTAGTTTCAAATCAAGGGTTCCATTGCTTCACCCGTGACTATTCAACATAATTCTGGTTTTGTTGTTAGTGGGTACAGACGCGTCTGTACAAGCGCGTCTGTACTTATTAGTTATTAGTTATTGGCAACTTTCTCCTTGAATACCTTACCCGCAGAAAAAGCAGGGACTGTTGTTGCTGGTATTAACATTTCTTCCCCACTTTTGGGATTTCGCCCCATTCGCTCTTTTCTTTCGCGCCGCTCAAACGTACCAAATCCCACCAATACTACTTTGTTGCCATCTGCAACATTCTCGGTGATGGTGTCGATGAAAGCATTTAGTACCGCTTCAGCTTGTTTTTTGGTGACACTGACTTGAGAAGCTATTGCATCAACTAACTCGCCTTTGTTCACGGAAACCTCCTATTTATAGGCACTCTGAATTACCGATTGAGTGTCCAAACTATGATTATCAACAATGCTTTTATACTCTCTCTACTATTTGATCAACCAGAGGTAGCTAACGCACTCTCACACACTACCCCTTACATCTGGGTAGGAAAAAGTAAAAAAGCGATTGTGATTAAGTGTCAAGATTATTACATTATTCAAACTTTAGCCGCACATGCAAGCGAGGTTGTGGCGAAATTACAAAAAATATTGAGTTGCGAAATTTACCTGCAATTGCCTGATTCTTCTATTGTTAAACTAGGAGATTATTCGGGAGAACCACGTATGACTACAGCGGTTTTAGAGCAATCAACAAATTTATCTAAACCAGGCAGTACAGACGTAATTAATCGCGCTTCTGCAACGAAACTCTACAAACTAGATGCTTTGGTCAAAGTCACCCAAAAACCCGCGCAAGAAGTAAAAATCATGTTGGCTCGTCTGGGAGCGGCAATTTATCCACGAGAAGATGGGTCAGAGTTAGTTGCCGAATCTCATTTTGATGAAATTGTTCTTGAATGGGCAAAGTCGATTAAAGGGGAGTCAGCAGAAATTGTGTCGCCCAAAACGACCTCAGCCAAGCCCAAGAAAAAGGCTGTCAGGGTGCTAAAGTCCGAATTGACAGCCGATGATCTAGCTAAAGTCAAGAGCGGGAAAACTGCTGGCTCCCCCAACCTGACCGAAGCAGGTGTTCATCAAACCCTGGAAAACTTTTTCAACAACAAAGTTAAACTCGAAGACATGACCATCGCTGATGCCGTCTCAATATTTATTGAAGGGACTAGCGAAATTGGTCAAGCCATGAGGAAGAAGTTAATTGCTGCATACCGGAAATTCTTCCCAGGCGCTAACGTTACAGATATTGAAACAAAGCTAGTGGTTAGCGCAAAAACTTACTTGGAAACATTAACGGCTGCTGCACAGCCAATAGAAGAAATAGAGAGTAAAATCGAGTAGTCGTGCGATCGTGCGCTCCTATTTTTTGAAATAGTCCTTCCTGTATCGGAATTAGAGGCTACGACAAGCTAGCGCAGGCTGCGGGATTTGACCTCAATGGTGAATTGCGCCCAACATCCCCAATCTTCTAGGCGCGATCGCATTTGCGGGGGATTGCCGACTTCAGTCGTGTTTTGCTTGTAAGTGCTTGTATAGCTATTAAGGCTCGGCGGCAAGCAAACTTAACCCGCTCTGGCAAAGTGGCGGAAAGTAGACGCAGTACCCCATGATCTGTGGGACGCCATAGTAGGGACGTGCAAGAAATGACGCTTGCGCCAAGAGTGCAAATCCTACCTTTGCCTTAAATACTGGGAATCGTAGCTACGTACCCAATCCAAACAACGTAGCTTGTCCCCTACCCCAAAATCAAATTTACCTTCATCCCTTAGCCGTGCGGCATCTGCATACCAAGATGAATTGCAGCTACTTTTGGATTGCTGGAATGGGTTAAAGGACAGAGAAAAACTTTACTTACCCCAAGAAGCCAAAGAGCCGCCAAAAGCTTGGAGTGACAGAGTTAAGCGTACAAATTTTGATAATCGCTTTGAGCCTGCTATCAAGGATTATGCAGGCTTATTGAGTATTTTTTCGCTCAATGATGATGTCGCTCAATCAATCCTGGACAACCAAGATGATATTGACTTGATGGGCAATGACATCTGGACATTTTTTCACGAAGCTGACCAATACTGTCTCAGGGATGGTTGGTGCGGAATTTTGGTAGAATTCCCACCCGCAGATCCAAGCATTAATTCTCAAGCTGACCTGCTGGCAAGCTTGCGCCGTCCCTACCTTGTTGTTGTTGACCGCCGAGATATTCTCAACTGGCGGTACACCAAAACCAACGGTAAATCGACGCTAACCCAAGTCACCATTCGTGAGTGCAGGCTAGAGCCAGATGGGGACTTTGGCGAAACAGAAGCTATTTACTACCGCGTCCTGCGTCCTGGCGAGTACCAGGTTTACCAAATTATTGAGGAGCGCTCAGGAGAAGCACAATTAATTCTGGTTGAAGCTGGGACAACCAGCCTCAACGAAATCCCTCTAGTTTACTACTCAGTCACTGAATCGCAATTCTTTGCAGCCAAAGCACCGTTTCTGAACCTGGCGAAACTCAACATCGAACACTACCAAAAACGTAGCCAGTTAAATGAGGTGCTTCGCAAGTGCAATCTACCCGTACCTGTCCGGCGGGGATTAATCAGGACGGTAGAGGATCTGAAAAAAGTGCCGCCCTTGGTGATTGGCCCTAACTCAGTACTAGACATTCCTGCCGATGGCGATTTCTTCTTTGCCGAACCATCAGGAAGTGCGATCGCAGCCTCTAGAGAAGACTTAAAAGACCTAGAAGCCGCGATGGACAGAATCACGCTGGACTTTTTGACCAGTGGCGAACATCAAAAAACAGCTACAGAAGTGATTTTGGACTCCACTAAAACTAGTGCCAACCTCAAAGGCGTATCCCGTCGTAAAGAAAGTGGTGTGCAGCAGATTTTTCAGTTTTGGGTGCAATATACGGGGGAATCACAGGGCGGAACAATTGCAGTAGATGAATCTCTGTTGCAGATGCCGCTTACACCAGAACAGGTAGATAAGCTCGAATCCCTCGCCACACAAGGACTTATTAGCCAGCGCACACTGCTACTGCTACTGCAACGAGGCAAAGTTTTACCAAGGCAATTCGACATCGATGCCGAGGTGCAGGCGACGCAACAGCAAGATCAGGTATTGGGGTAAGGCAGAATGCAAGAAAAATTTAAACCCAGAGGTCAACCACTAACACTAGTACAACTTTTTGAACTCGCCACTATTCGCCAATCTAGCGTGGACGAAATGGTAAAGCGATCGCACCCAACTCTCAAGCCCTTTGTAAATGCCGTACCAGTTCGACCCAGTAACTCATAGATACCGCAATACCGAAACAGGTCGTTTTGTTAAGTACGCTGATGTACTTGAAGCAGTTGACGCTGAAATTAATCGCCTCGAAGTCCGCCTCAAAGGACATGCACGACTTTTGGCGCAAAACAAAATCGACATCGCCGAATTTCAAATCCGGATGGCGCAAACCCTCAAAGAATCCCACCTGCGGAACATGGCTATCGGTGCAGGTGGGGTGAAGCGATTAACACCTACACATTACGGAAAAATCGGGGCGCAACTCAAGAAGCAGTACAGGTATTTGAATAAATTTGGTCAAGACTTGGCAGAAGGCAAGTTGACCAAAGAGCAAACTATTCGACGCGCTGGTATGTACGCGAAAAGTGCTAGAACCTCGTTTTTTGAAGGTGAATTCACTAGTAGAGGTAAATATGGGTTTTATGCCAAAAGACTGCTCGACCCCCAGGCACAACACTGTTCATCATGCATCAGTTTTCAAAGATTGCAGTGGACACCAATTCAAAATGTCACTCCACCAGGCGTTGACTGTGAATGTGGTGGTAGGTGTCGGTGTCGATTAATTTTTAAGCTGTTCAGCATTTAAATTGGGTATAATAAAAAGCCGAATTCAGTAAAAAAATGGAATAATGCCAGCAAAAAATAATTTAACTTCCCAGCAAATAGAGAAACTACAAAAGGCTTTAAAACAGGAAGAAAATGGAGAAATAAGAGAAAGAATACTAATTCTCTTGTTGCTGAATGATGGGAAAACACAAGCTAACATAGCAGAATTTTTAGGTTGTTCTTTAAATAAAGTATCATATTGGTGTGTGCATGGAGACCCAGAGAATCTGGAAAGCTTAAAAGATGAGAGGATGAAGGGAAACCATAAAAAAGCTACAGATAAGTATATAGAAATATTACTAGAAACTATAGATAAAGAACCACAAGAATTAGGATACGAGTTTGGCAGATGGACAGCGCAGAGATTAGCAACATATTTAGAGAAACTCACAGGCATACAATTAAGTGGTTCTCAAGTAAGGAGGATATTAGAGAAAAAAAAGTACGTCTACCTCTGGGCAAAATATAGCTTAGAGTCCAAGAGAAATCCCGAAAAAAGAAAAGCATTTAAACAGAAAATAGCAGAATATTTAAGAATAGAGAAAGAGCATCCAGAACGTTTACAGGTATGGTAAAGGGCGTGAAAGTGGCTTTAGTTTGAGGGTGATAAGAAGAAAATCATGGGGTAAAAAAGGCAACAGAAAAAAAGTGAGAGGAGACAGAAGAAAAGGAAGAATTAATTTGATGGGAGGATTAAGGTATTCAGACAAGAAAAGATTTGTAGAATTTATCGATAAAGGCAATGCAGACAATTTTTACAAAGTCCTAAAAATCTTTTATGAAGAAATAGTTTTTGAATGGGTAGAAGCTGGTAATCAAGCTAAAGATTTTGCGGAGAAAGGAGCAAAAATAGTTATTATTCTTGATAATGCAAGTTTTCATAAAAAAGAAGAGTATCTCCATAAAATTGAAGCAGAAATGCCGAATATTCATTTAGAGTTTCTCCCGGAATATAGCCCAGACTATAATTTAATTGAATTGGTCTGGCACTCGACAAAAGAATATATTGCTAATCGGCTATTTCAATCAATTGAAGAGCTAGAATATTTATTACATCAGCTTTTAAATGAAGGAGAGTTAATTATTAAATGGGGGCGAAAACTCAAAAATAAAGGCGACGCTGTCATCACAATTTAAATGCATAACAGCTTAGGAAACTTTAGAGATTATGACCTTCGATTCAATGAACTTAAAAATGAGGCAGACAAAACAAGTCAAAAGTCAAAAGTCAAAATCAATACTTTTGAATTTTGACTTTTGACTTGATACTTTTGACTTCCCCGAAGGGGTTGCCTGCCTCATTTTTAAAAGGAGAAAACTGTGACAGAAGATACTTTGATTGTCGGATTTGGAGTAGTTGTGATATTAATCAAGATCGCCCTTTTTTGTTTTGCTATTTGGCGATTGATTCATTGGCAATGGTTAGATGCGATCACGCTAGTTTTGATAGGTGAATTTTTAGGATGGCTCTCTCAATATGTGCTTAGTGAGTGGGAGAAAATTTCTAAAAACTGTTAGTTAAGCTTCACAATGCATGACTTATGATTTCCTGCCCATTTACAAAATATGCCTTTCACTACAGAACAAAGATACCAAATCCTCACCTTTCTCAACGAAGCATTGCTGCGGACTGATGCCACGCGGAGCCAGTACGATACCTATTCAGGCGATTTTTACCGCTTTGATGCTACCCTCAGCCCTACCGAATATCAGAAAAATCGACCAGTCCCATTAATGTTTGAAGAGGCTGATATTTGGCAAAGGCTGGATAACATTGAGTTAAAATCTGAGTTTTTGGTGAGTCAAGTAGTCCAGATTTTAACTGATTTGCAAGCCACTGAACGCGCCATTATTAACGAGCGAATTTCCGTGAATTCTGCTCTTAAAAAAGCTGATGTTTTGGAATGGGAGACTGGCTCAAGAACTTCAGGAATGTTTGCTCAAAGGGATGAATTTATTGAAAAATTGCGTTATCAATTGGGCTTGCCACCTTCACCTAATAATTGGGGTGGAGGAACTTTGTTGAGAAGCTAATTTCTTTAAAATGGGCAGAATTTACATAGTTGAGACTAGTCGTTTTACTATTTACTCAAAAAGTTAACAACATGAGCAATAACAAAGTTACGTCTGAGCATATTTCTTCACTACTAAACAGTGCATAAACCCAGTGACCTCACCCTTTCTCGGTTTTGAAAATGCCACCCTCGCCTTCGCCGTTGCCGACGGTACTTACACTATCAACAGCGTCGGTAATCGCATTCCTAGCACCACAACAGAAATCATTAAAGCCGTCCTTAAACCTGCAACCGATGCTAGCACCGTAGAGAGATACGCCAAGGAAATCCAGCAATTTGCGGGTGCAGACGGATATGCCACACTACTTGAAGGATATTTAGTTGAGCCAAAAACTTATCCACAGTCTGTGGAATTTCTAATGGAGAGTGACATTGTGCTGTCTACCTCGCTCGGTAAAACAGACGAAGGGCGATTCAAATTATTGCCAGTGGTGCAATCCCCTTATGTGGTGGCGATGGGGATTGATTTAATCACGCCGATCAAAGGGGTATTTCGGAGAAGCATAAATTGAAGATACTTTAATGTCAAAGATTAATATTGATATTTCAAAAATCAATAACGCTATTAACCAGGCTTTTGATGTAGCAGTTGAAGCGCAAGGAGAAGCGTTTCAAAATGCAATAGCCTCCGAAATTTGGGAGTGGTCCCGCCAAACAGTCCGAAAAAATGGGGATATAGTGGAAAGTCCCCGTGATGCAGTTGACCAAGAAGAATTAATAGATTCACTTGTTGTCAGCCGCACCACCAACGCCGCCGAGTACACCTGGGAAGCTGACCACGCCGCAATTGTCCACGACGGCGCAACTACTAAAAACGGCACTGAATTGCCAGCCCGTCCCTGGACAAAAGTAGGGCTAAAAGAGTGTGACCCGGCAAAAATTATGCAGCAGCAAATCAATAAGCTTCTTTAGCGGTCAATAATTAGCGGAATTATATTTCAAAACCATGAAATAAGTTACCGTGATTGACCCTCTTATTTTACGAAATGATGTTTTCGCAATATTAAACCAACACATTGGTACTTACAGCTTAAATGGCGTGACCACAGAAGCGATCGCCTGCCTACCTGATCCAGACAAAGGTTGGAACTACCCTGAAAATGGCACAAAAACATCAGGTCTTGAAGTCGTAATCAAGCAGCCATACCCAGATGTGAGCGCGAATTTGGGAGGCGATCGCACAAGCGAATATTACTGGGAGATTCACCTCAAGCAGTGGGACACTACCAAGAGCCTTGTTGACGCGATCTCACTATTAATAGAAAAAATGCCCGCTGACTACCTAGTTGAAAGAACAAGCATCATGCCAGCTTCAGACAAGCTACTCACAGTAGAGCAATGCAAAATATTTATCAAAGAGTGGTCGGTGATTAGTAATTAAAAACAAAAGCACGCATATTTAGCGTGCTTAAAAACCGTTATTGATAGTCAGAGCCTCTACAGACTGCTGCATCTGGTTTTAACCTTAATAACAGAGTTTCAGTAAAGGACGTAGTAATTTTAACCATAAAACTTAGGAAGGGGTACTCTGACTTAAGACGCTTCCTAGAAAAATGAGCCAGGCTTCAAAAAAGATTACTCACTGGGCCAATCGAATAATACCAATACAAGCCTGGCTCATTTTTTAAAGGAGAATTTAGTCGGATCGAAATCTCCGGAGATCAGAATGAGTAAGACTTTCCAAGTCGGTGCGGGTAATAAGGTAAAGCTGTATGTGGCTTTGCTTCCCTTGGGCGATCGCACCGAACCAGAAGATGTAAGTATAACCACCTCAGCTGCCATTAGTAGTGGTGCAACCAGTATTGCTGTAACAGCATTGACAGGTGCTATAGCTGGCGGCACACCTTTAACTTTTGACAACGGCACAAGCAAGCTAACCGTTTACTTGGCTAGGGATGCCAAGGCAGGGGATACCACCCTGACTGTTGAGACAACCACAGCAGGTTTAACAGGCAGTTCATCTACAGCTGAATATGTAGCGAAGCTAAGACTGCTTGGTGGTACGCAGTTAAATGCCAATATCAACAGTGACAGAACTGACGTACTAGTATTTGAAGACCCACTAGGGTATAAAGACGGGGCGATTACTGGACAGTCTTGGGAATTGCCTTGGACAGCGAATTTACTCAGTGATGATGATGCGTTCCGACGGACTGCCTTTGCTGCGACTTATGCAGTTTCTGGACGAGAAATGTACGTCTGGCAAGAAGACCCCCCACCCAATGGCTATGCGGTGGGCGATGGGTTGAAGGGTGCAGCATGTGTAATGAATTTTCAAAAGTCGCTGCAATCGACTGCTATTTGCACCATCAGTTGCACGTTTATGGGGCAAGGTTCGCCAACAATCACCAGATATTCACTAACTTAAGATTTTGTTAAAAAATAAGCGATTTTGCTTAGTCGCTGAGTATCTTGTATGCCTGGTAGATGCAAATCACTTATCGGATCAAAGAGCGATCGGCGAGAGATCGCCTTTTTTTTGCGTTAGTTTCAGCACAAATTTGGGCATCTTAGCTTAGGGTGAATCTACCTCTACCAATCTTGTTTCAACACAAACCATACAAACCATGACACAAACTTCTGACGCATTAGTTCTACAAGCCGAAGTTATTACTCGTCTGGCTCAACTGATTATCGACCTAATTAACTCTAAAAACGCATCTGACATAGACAAAGAAGCTGCTTTAGCTCAGGTTCAGGAACTTTTAACAGCAGATACAAATAGTGCGGCGACTGTAGATGAATTAACTTCTAAGTTGCAAGAATTGGTTGACACTGCTGCCGCTGCGTTGCCTGGTTCTACCTCTGCTCCAGAAGAGTCTCAGTCTGAGTCTAACGCTTAGGTTTTAACAGCACTCCTTCATTGCACCGTTTTGAGGCGACGCGAAAGTGTTGCCTTTTTTTTATTCCAGTTTTGCGACTTGGTGAAATTTAAAAAAGGTTTTGGTGGTTAATCCTTGCTGTTGCACATCGTTTAAAAGCACCCAACAACCGCCATTCCAGATATTTGTGACTTCACCAGTACAGCCAAGCCAACCGTCGTCAGAGTGAATTACTTTGATGCGATCGCCTATTTGAATTGTTTGCTTGGCGATGTTCCCTACGGGAGGTTGCACCAACGCACCTTCAACCACTGGTCTTGCATTGACACTCTCACCCTTCAGCAATTCTCTGATGAACGAAGGCAGTGGTAGACAAGATTGCTTGAACTTGGTTTCCAACTCTGTTGCTGCTTCTGGGTCTTCCAAGCGGATAATTAAAGAGCGATCGCCCGTTTTTGCTCTTCTCCACTCCATCACCGGCTTGGGTGGCTTCTCTTGTTTGAGTTGTGCGTTAATTTCGGACATACGCGAGCGCACTTCTTGTATCATCAATCGCTCTTGCTGCAACTGTTCCAGAACGGGGCGATATTTGTCGCAACACAGAGACATAATGGTTTTGATGTCCAGTAGTTCCAAGTTGTATTCTGGGACATCCGCCAACCATTCACCAACTTTTGCATAAGGCGTTGCTGTTGAAGATGTCCAACCAAGCGACTCTCTCGCATCCTTCCATTGAGTGCGATCGCTCTTTAATTTAGCGACGTACACTGATTGACAGAAACCGATAAAAGCGCAAGTAAGTCCTGCCGCTTGTTGTTGGAGTTGATTTAAGAGGGCGGAAAAGCCATTGTCTTCACCTGTATCTAACGAACACAAGTCAGCAAGCTCTGAAACTTGAACCGACTCTAGAGTGGCAACCATGCTATGATTCTCCTAGTCAAGTTTTTGGCAAAGGCGCTCTAGTGGTCGAATCCAGAGCGCCTTTGTTTTTAGTCATCATCTTCAGGTTCAATACCTAATTCGGACAAGTCTGAGCCTAGTTGAGCAAGCTTTTTCCTTAGCTTCTTGTTAACTAGCCGCTTGTTTACTCCTTCGGCGTGGGCGGCAAAACCCTTCTCCCAAAACATTCTATGTAGCTCCGCAGGCTTCCAACCTTCTAGTTTTGCCAGTGCCAACGCTTCTTCGTAAAGAGGTGCTGGCACAGAGAAGTTGATTTTGATCATTTCGGGTGAATTGGTCTGAGGCATATCGGTTGTCGTTGTTGCATAAATTCCGCTTGTCTCCATAATTGTGCCTCTTTTGTGGAAGTTTCTTGATGTCCACTTAACCTCTAAGAGATGTCTATAAAATTATATTATACCTTCTTATATTCCAAGTAACCTACTTCTAGTATTCTTCTTAGGTTTATACTGAATTCTATAAACAAAAGCCCCCAGCAAATGCTAGAGGCTTCCCCTAGTAGCTACTACCTACCAGGATTAGAAAAATCATGACACCCAAAGAACTAAGAAACAAGTGGAATTTGACTAACTATCAACTAGCCTGCTGCATCGGCAAAACCGAGCAAACCGTCAAGCAGTACATGGCGCAACCAGGCAGTAAATCCCATCGCAACCCACCACTATCAATAAAAATCCTCTGTACTGAATTAGACAGAAAATGGCAGCAACAAGGAATGCCCAACATCCCATTTTTGGCTGCTTAGTATACAAACCCGTATCTTTGCTCGTCTAGCCCCTCCACGCGAGGGGTTTTTTAATGGGGATATGAATCGAAGGCTTAGATAATCAACCATGACAACAGTAGCCGCCAAAAGTACTACTTTGATTAGCAAGACGCAAGCAAAAAAACTGTTAGGCATAGATTCCCAAGACACAATCAATAGCTACTTCAAGGAGTTCAACCTATTTGAGCGCGAGTACGTGAATTGGGATGACATTAGAAATATTCTCAAGCTGCAAATGTTTTTAGGACTAAAACCGGGACGCTTTTCAAAGCAGATGTTCCATAGATTCACTAACGAAGAAATGGATACCCTGCTTTTAGGACGTGGTTTTAATGTAGATGATCGCCTGAACGCTATCAAAGCTCAGTATTATCAAGAACATAGAGAGCAAGTACCCCAATTTTGATAACTACGCTGATCGCTCTAAAAATTTTATCTTGCCGAATTTTGGCGTAATACACGACTTAAACTAGCCTCTGCTAAAGCAATTATCTGTTTTATCACTGCTGGCAAACTACATTTATTTTGCCGATTTTTGTTAATTGATCCTGCTTTTAGATAGCAGAAATAAAGCAAATGAATCATAGAGTCGAGTATTACAAGCTAGTTACAAGCTGTGTTCCTAATTCTGCAAGATATTCAGGAATGTCAGCGGTAGAGATAGGTTGAAATTAATGATTAGCTCAACAATTTAGAGCGAGGAATTCTGCACGATTTGATTGCTTGTAGTACAGCAATTAATTTTTAAAGGTCAAAATCTATACCAATATCGACATGTGTACAAGAAACAGGAGTATGAGTACTCAAAATACTCCCCAGACGGAACGAGCGAGTTTAAGAAAACAACGATTGTTGAAAACAGTAACTCTGGACTCATCGAATTCTGTGTAGCGATCGCTGTTTTAACTGTTTCAATGCTTTCTGTGACGTTGATTCTGAATGCTGCCAAAAGTCATGATGCAGACAACAATAGACGACTGGATCGAACAAGCATCCAACCTGAAGCCAGTGTGCGAGAAAATTTACGGGTCAACTATTGGCGATCGCACCTGGCGGAATTGGGAACGAATAGCGGGCGCTGTTTACAATCAAGGGCGGAAAGTAAGAACACGCCACTACACCCAAGAGCAAGCACAGATGCTGTTGTGTGTGGCATGGTTGAGAAAACAGCGTCCCCGGTTGAAGCTTGATTACAAAAGCGTTCGCGTTTACTGGAATAGTCGCCGCCAAGACATTGAAGCAGTGTTAGATGCGGTTGTCGCTGGGGAAATCCCACCACCACCAAAACCAAAGCCACTCGTGCAGCTAACACAGGTAAAACTTTGTTGCGATCGCATTCTCAATCGGACAATCTCTAGAGAATGCTGGCGACTCTGGAAACAACACCTGGGCATCGCCAAGCATATTAAAAAGATAGATGATGCAACGGCGGCACTGTTAGTTTTTATTGCCTGCTGGCGAGTTGACCACCCCAACAAACCGCTGCCTAGTCTAAGTCATCTGTTGGTAATGTCGCGAACACCTTATCGTTGTGCCATGACATTGGAGACTCAATCAAGTGCCAAGCAGCAACATCAGTGGGAAATGTCTGGTTGTCAAGGCAAGGATCTGCCGCGTTACTTGGCGAGTCATGGCTATAAAGTCGCACCTTCCACCCTCTACAAATGGGGCAAGTTTCAAAAAAGAAAGCATTACTCAGTCGCTGAACTGTCTGAGTGGAAGCATTTAGCAAAGGAGAAAAGATATGCCACGTAGTAGCTCGTTGACTGTAAAAGCAAATAGAAGCTTGGAAACTACAAACCAAAATGAGCCAAAAACAATCACTCGTGCAAAACCAGATGAAACCAGTATCACTGCACCCCAGGCTGGTGCGGTCACGTTGCAAGACTATCAGGAATTGGAGCTTGTTTTTGACGAAGATTTGCGAATAGCGATCATTCAAAGGCTCATCCAAGATAAAGCTCTGATTCAAAGGGAAGTAGACGAGGAACGGAAAATAGCAAAAGCTTTAGAGCTGGCGAGGCTTGTCGCTGTTGACAAAGCCAAAGTTGAGGGGAGACAACAAGCCAGAGCAGAAGTCTTAGTCGAAAGGAAGAAGCAGAAGTCCGAAACGCAAAAGCATTTTATCGAGATTGAATTGCCGCAGTTACTAGAAACCTGTGAATATCTCGGCTACGAAGTAATGAAACAAACAATTACTCAACTTGCAGGACGTATTGACGTAACGCTGGAATGGGAGGAAAAGGAAAATGGAGAATACGAATGCAAGGCTATCGCCAGAAATTGAGGACTTCATCAGTGCTGTGCAAAAGGGTAAAGGGCTTAGTGACATCACCTCTGTTGTAGAAGCTGAAGTACAGCGTCAACTAGAAATGCAGTTAGCTGAATTCCAATCCTGCATCGCCCAAAGCAACCTGGACGCAATCGAAGTGATGCGAGGAGAATTAGAGCGAGTTAAGCAAGAGTCCGAAACAGTTGCAGGAGTCATCGAAAAGCTCAAAGCAGCAGTTGCGCCTGATTTACAAAATCCCCAAGAAGAGGTAGTTGGTTTTCGCCAAGCTATAGAAAATCTCCAGAGATACGGCACAATTATCCCCACTGGCGCTGACATTATTGGATATCAAGTTGCAGCCAAACAAAATCACGCTTGGTCGCTCATGAGGCAATCTTTGATAAAGCTATTTATTAATAAATTGGAGAGATTTTTATCTCGTGGAAACCGCACAATTTCATAGGGCGTATTGGGATTATCAAACAAATACTGGTATCGGTAAATTACACCATCCAGAATTAGGGATTTTGGCTTTTGTATTTGAGGATGGAGAGCCAAAATTTGATACCAATTTTTTAGATGCTAACGAGGTAGCCTACTACCGCCAAAATTACAAAAAACTTGGACGCACGTTAATAATTGGAGTTCAAGTTGACCGTGATATTGATTTAGTTCGGGTAACTGAAAACGAAAATATTTATACCTTTGGGGAACTGAATTTAGAAATTAAAACCGAAGGGACAAATAGGTTTTTTCGTAGGCAGGGTGGCGAATGGCAAGAAATTGAAAATGCCCCAATCGTTGAGTACCAACGCTGCGATTCGTTGATTTGTGTGAGTTAATTATGGCGAAAACACAACCACCCAAAAACCCTAACGAACTTGATTTAACAGGGTTAAATGGTGATATCAAAAATCCGATTATTTTCCCAGATAGCCATTTTGGACTAGAGTCTGGTGTATGGAATGCGGCTCAACGCATTGCCGATATGCTGCCAATCCAAATTCAGGTTTACGGCGATCTCAATGAAGAAACCGTTTTAGACCTGACCGAGAAAGCCAAGGGGGCTGAAATTCAGCAGAAATACTGGACTGAATATTCATCTGCTGTTAGCCGCTTTCTTAAAGCCTTTTACAAGATCAAAGAAAAACAAGCCGAAGTTGCTGAAAATACAGCAGAGGCACGAGTCAAACACGCTGAACTTGAAAAAGACCTCGGCACTGCTTTGGCATCTCTTGAGTCCCAGTATCGCCAAATTGTCGGCAGCTACCGCAGTGCGATCGCGTCTACTGCCGGAGATTTGGACGTTAGCCTTAATAGAATTGCTTCTCAATATTCGCAGGCACGAGCTAAAAAAGCGGAAGCAGTTCAAGGGGAGGCCAAGAAAAATGAGACCCCCTATACCAAGCAAACAGAATCCTTGGTCGATAAATTTCGCAAGGCTAGGGAATCTCGCTATAACGGCCCGTCTGCTGGAATCACACGTCGAATTAGTGGATTTTAAGTTAAATGTCTACCACTACAAAGATTGTTAGATGGATGTTTATCTTCTTAATTGCCTTTGCTGTTGGACAAGTCATTAGTTTGTTTCCTTGGTCATTTGCCATAGTTGGCGTAGGGGCAACTATCACCTACATGGCTAGCAAGATGGGACGGGCAGAAGATGAAATCATGCTGCAAGTAATTAGCGTCGGTTTAGTGATGGGGACACTCAAATGCTACGTTGGCTGATGATTGTTCCCGAAATGGCTCTTGTAATTTTTCTAATCACCACAGCAGATAAAAAGTCTTTTCTTTTCATCCCTGTCAATATCGCAGGCGTAGCTATTGCTAGCTGTGCAGTGAGTCAGCTGTGGTCGATGCAGAAGGGCTACGAAGATGAAGAGAGAATCCAGGATACGCTGCGGGTTCTCAAAGAAACCCAGACAGAAGAACAGCTAGCTTATTTAGAAACAGCAGCCGAAACCCGCAGAGTTGCTGACAACGCCGACAAAGATATGGAACGGCAGCTAAAAACATTAGAAGCAACAGCGCCATTTTTTAGCGGACTACTTGATTTAACTGGGCAAAATGGTGTTTTAGGTCGCATGGCTTTGGGGATGATCCAAAATGGAGAATCGCTCGGCAACGTTTTACTGGCAACGGCTGATGCTGAAATGAGACTGGAGCAAGCTAGAATCAATTCCCAGTTGCAGCAAAAACAGATTGAGATGCAACAAGTAACTAATCAGAACCAGCTTACGCAGACAGTAACGACTCAAGCAACTACTGTAAAAGATGCTTCCACTCCTCCTCAATCCAGCAACATTACTCTATTACAAAAAGCCGCAGCCGTCGTCGGACTAAAAAGTAAGTGTCTGCGGGTGGATAAGGCTCCCAGCTACGAACGCTTAATCTTTGGAGTCACAACTGAGGATTACAAGCTAGTCCCCAAGTGGAAACAAGCCGCGAATCTTGCGTTAGGTGAAAAAAATGGTTTACCCATGTATGTCTTTGGTTCAGAGCAAGTAGCGGTAGAGGTGGCTTTAAAACCAGAAGAACGCACTTACTACGATTTCCCTGTAAGGCAATGGAAGAATGGCGATCGCCTCATCGTTTTGGGTCAATCGCTGGAAGGAGAAGTGGCAATTGATTTAGGCAATGAGGACACTCCACAGCTACTAGTAGTCGGGACAACTGGATCTGGCAAGAGCAATTTTCTCCGCGCCGCTGCCTACTGCCTGTTAATGCAGGGAGCAAAAGTAGATATCTGTGGCGGTAAAATTTCGGATTACGAAGATTTTCCGCTTCGCTTCCCCGACATCAGTATTAATGACATGGGCAACACTAGTGAGTATGTGGGCGAGTATTTCACCGAGTGCGATCGCCGCAACTCAATGAGCAAAGCTCAATTAGAGCAGCAGCAACCTTGGGTTTTATTAATCGATGAATACAAGGGGACAGTCCCTTTTGACGAAAAGCTTCGCAAAATTTACGACCAACAATTATGTGAAGTTGCTCGTCGAGGACGTGGGCTAAAAATCCACATGATTGTTGGGTTGCAACGCGGGTCGAAGCGCAGCAAGGAAGATCCTCAAGCCCTACCTCCAGACCTAAGAGATAATCTGCCATGCCGAATAGCATTTCGATGTGTTGATGCCACAAGTGGACGGATGGTTTTGCACCGTCGTAGCGAGGTAGTTACTTCATTGCAAGGGAGGGGTGACGGTGTAGTGCAGTCTGGGTTGTTGGACACAAGATTCCAGGCTTACAAGTTTGAGGTAATACCGTGAAAGAAAAAGTAAAAGTTGTCACCGATAGCCCCAGTCTAACAGGATACTTGCATGACCTTGCTCGGCAGGATAGACGCGAAACTTCTGATTCTAAACAACAAGGGAAGTACGAAGATGGTTATAGGCGAGGGGCAAGAGATAGCTGTAAATAAAGTTTTTCAGTTTCGCTGCATTTATTGGCATTCTTGAAGATTAAAAATAATCACGAGGCTTTATGATCGACCCAACAATTCAATTTGTATTGCAAAACAGCAACGGGCATTTTTATGCAAAAAACAGCGATCGCCCCGTTGGTTTGCTTGAAACGGCTTCTAGGTTTTCAACTTTTGATTTAGCTATGCAACACAAGGAAAATTTTAAGAAGCAGAACGAGGCGACAGAAATATATGCTCGTCCTGTACACCTAACTATTGCTTTACTGGATTGATATGCTTCCATCAACGTTTGTAGAAGCTGCCAACTTTCCAGTTCGTTGGCAGGAAAAAGACTTGCAGCAATACATAGCAGACAAACTGAGAAAACGCGGTTTCCGTGTCGAATTGGAAGTTAAGGCAAACGGCGGACGTGCCGATATTGTTACCAGCTGGCAGGGCGGGACAATTATCGAAGTCAAAAAATATCTCGACAGGAATAGTATTTACCAAGCCTTTGGTCAGCTAAATTTGTACGGATTAAATAACAAATACAAACTCGTTGTCGCTGGCTTCATGTCTCCCGATGCTCACGAACAGCCATCCGCTTTTAAGACCGCATCAATGATTGAGCAGGATGCCCGTGTGTCTGTGCTATTTGTAAACCTTGAGCAAGAATGGCTACCCGGCAACTCAGTAACTCGCTCTTGGCTACCTCAATTCCAACTGCCAAAATTGCCAAATTTTAATGACTGGAAATGGTGGTGGAATCTGGTGCGACACAACCCACTAATCATTCTTCTTGCTATTGCTTTGACACTTGCCGTCATTCCAGAAATTCAAAAGCCCAGCACTCAGATTAATTATTGGCAAGTACGCCACTTAAAATGATGGCGAGAATTTGTTAGCAAAATTTGACTTAGTCTGATCACTCTCACAACTTCATCTTCAGCAATCTGCTAAGAGTTTTTTTATCCAGGTTATCCAGGACGCATCTACCTCTTTTATTCACCTCGCTACTCCAATGTTTATCAGTGGTAGATGAAATGCATATTTTACACAATAAACTTTTTGAAGAACTTTCTTTCTGGAGGGAATTAGCCACCTTTTGGCGCGAAAATTACGAATGGGCTGCCAAGCATAATCTAGGTAGTATGCTTCTCAAAGATTCATTGGAATGCTTTCAGCTTTGCGAAGAGCAGACAAGAGACATAATGCTCAAAATCATCAAATTCACAAACGACAATTAGGGCAATTTTAGGACAGTAAAAAAATTAACTCCTCAAACTCTTTACTAGTAAAGGGCTTGAGAGCATAAATATCCGATTCGTAATCGAGCGGTCGCGGGTTCAAATCCCGCCATCGGCTTATTTCAGTTAACAGTGAACAGTTAACAGTTATCAATGTTTACTGATAACTCAATACGGTTGGTGTTAGTCGATAAGCGCAAAAGCTCAAAACTTTAAACTGAACCGTATAGACTGATAACTGATAACTGATAACTGATAACTGTTCACCGACTTAGGGCTTTGTGCAACACTTCGCGATGAATCAGCGCCCTGTCTATTAAAAACTGGATTTTTTCTGATGACAATGGATCACCATTGGCGTAATGCTCAATCCAAGTTTTACTCATAACATTGGGGTCGTCTGGTAAATTGGCCAAATCCCACCCCGGCATATCTAAATC
This sequence comes from Pelatocladus sp. BLCC-F211, assembly GCF_041928655.1. Lineage (NCBI taxonomy): Bacteria > Bacillati > Cyanobacteriota > Cyanophyceae > Nostocales > Hapalosiphonaceae > Pelatocladus > Pelatocladus sp. BLCC-F211. The sequence continues at coordinate 21,265 of NZ_JBHFLM010000046.1, forward strand.
TTCCATCAAACGGTTAACTTTTGGGTCATAACTCAAAGCAAAACAGCGACAACCTTCGCTAGCTGCCATGATTAAACTATGCAAACGCATTCCGATCGCCATTTCAATTCCGCGAAATACACCTTTTAACAGTTGTGGTTCTTCCAAGCAGAGAATTTGACTAACATCTTTGAGTGCTGGTTGAATTGCTTGGGCGAGATTCAAATCTTGGGCCTTTTGGAAAGGTAGCAGCACAATAAAAGTCTGCGTAGCTTTTTGAAAATCTACCAAGGCGCGAGTCAGATGACTCAGGCGAGTTGGGGTAAGTTGGGGATGCGATCGCAATGTCACTGCAACTCTGGGTGCTGATAAATTCCATAGTCCGGGAACTGGTTTGGATTGTAACGCCCACACCGGATCGGGTGCGAGAACGTGGGGAATTTGCCAATCAGACAGTAAACTGGCCGAAGCGCGATCGCGTACACTCACTTGCGTACAACCTGCAAAAGTTTGTCGCGCTAACCAACGTGTCACCCGACGATGTAAAGGGCCGATACCTTGCGCCCAAGCCACTGTTTTTAAGCCCATCTTTTGAGCTACAGTCATCATCGTCCCATAGTAAAATGGGCTGATGGCACTGGTAGCATCTTGAATTAAACTACCGCCACCCCAAATTAAAGCATCACAAGAACGCAAACCTTTAATTAAGCTGGGAAAAGCCATACGTTCATAAGCTTCTACGCCATAGCGATTTCGTGTTTCCTCTGGATTGCCAGAAAGAACCACTGGTGTGACATCAGATGGTAACATTTGCAGTAGCGTTGCCAACAAAGCTTCATCGCCACCATTTCCTTTCCCGTAATATCCAGACAATAACGCCCGCATCTTAGCCTTTTGAGATATGTAGATATTCAGATTATTGTATTGGTTGGCGATTAAGAATCAGCAGACTTTGTGGCATTAGTCGGGAAAGTCCTTGCTCAAATACCCTAATTTTAATCATGATCGATTCAAAAACCTATCCATGCTTCGTTCTGCTAAAGCTGCGATGGTGAGTGAAGGGTTCGCGCAGGCTGTCGAACCTGGGATGAGGGAACCATCAACAACAAATAAATTAGCATAGCCGTAAACTCTGCCGTAGTCGTTACATACAGCACCGAGAGTTGCACCGCCAAGGGGATGACCTGTGCTGCTAAAATCAGGTAATGCAGCTACTTTTGTACCATTGGCTTGATTAATTTGACGATAAGTATACTGATAAGCCAAGGCAATTTTTCGATTGTTGTTTGACTGACTAGGCCAGAATAAATCAGCAGACTGAGTAGAAGTATTATAGGTCAAATAACCTTCCGGCTTGGCAATACCTAAACCAAGAGGAGTAATTACGCCTTCTGGCACGATGGGGAAAGGAACTTGCTCGATGATGACTGGCGCTATGGGGTTATCAAGATAGTCAATGACTGCTGCTGCTGGACCACCTTGTTTAGGGTTAGTGGGAGTGTTGCAAATTATTGGACTGACGGCGTCGCAGTTAGTACCCCAAAATTTTCCTACCTGATTGTTGAGGCGATTGAGGGTACGATCGTTTTGGGCGCGTAACAAAAGTTCTGTAGTGCCAATTGACCCAGCCGCTAAAAACAAATAGTTACAAATAAAGGATTTTTGGGTAATTACAGCCCCTTGTTCAGTAATTTGATTGCAGACGATCCGGAAACGCCCATTTGTTTCTTCTATGGAAGTGACTACATGCAAAGGTCGAATTTCAACGTAACCAGTGGCTTCTGCCATGCTGAGGTAATTACGGTCTAAACTATTTTTTGCACCGCTATTGATACCGTAATAGACTTGACCTGTAATGGCGGAGGGTACTTTTTGACCTGCAATTTCCTGACGAACGATATCCCAATCAACCGCAATATCAAGCTTGCGACCTTTAAGATTGGCTTTGGCTGCTAGTTCTAGGAAAGTGCGAGTAGACAAATAGTAGTTTGTTTGGAGGATATCGTCTGGTATGGGGGACGGTTGGAGGATAGAACGGACTCGTGGATAATAGATGCGATCGAGTTCGTCATAATCAATATTGTTGGGAAAGACTTGGTAGAAAGTTTCTCGACTTGGCTGATAGGAAACAGCATTGTAGACAAGTGAACCACCCCCAACTCCTGCTCCTCGGTAGACGGTGATGCCATTGCCTACTTTAATATCAAGGACACCAGTGTAAATGTCAATCGGAACCTTGTTAAATATAACTGTAGTTGGACTGAGCCAGGTAGAGCGACCATCTGGTTTTTGGTATGTGCAGAAAGTATCACCCATGTTCGTTATTGGCCATCGTCGTCCCCGCTCTAGTACTATAGTTTCAATACCTGTTTCACCAAGACGCAACGAGGCAACAGCGCCACCAAAACCACTTCCAATCACAATCGCTTCAACAGATTCTTCGTCACCAGAAGCAGAAGTACGGAAATTAGAAACACCGATGCTTGCGGTTGCTGCTAATGTTGCTTGAAGAAAGCTACGACGATTTAGTACACGAGACATACTTCACTCCCTGCACACTTGAATTTATGATGATTGATTTATAAGTTGAAAAACTAAAACCCCGACTTAACTAGTCGGGGCGACTTTTACTACACCTCTTGCACAATCAAAAAAATATCAATATTAAGAAGCTGAGACTTGCCAAATTGCCGAATTGAGAATTGGAGAGTGGGGACGTAACAGGGAACAGGGAACAGAGAAAGAGGGACAAGGGGGACAACTAATCAGTTAACAGTTAATAGTTAACAGTTAACAGATTCATGCCCAATGCCCAATTTCATGCAAGGCTTGTGAAATTTTTTCATTTAGTCTGCCTCCTTGCCTCCTAGCTTCTCCCTTCTTGATTACAAACGTATTGCAGCAGACCTCCACAAGCATCAAGGAGTAGTTCGATTACCTGATTGAAGCCCTCTGAACCACCATAATAGGGGTCTGGAACTTCTTTAAGAGTATGCCGAGAACAAAAGTCACACATCAAATTTACTTTGTGGTGATATTGTCCAGTTGGATCAAGATATAGGATATCGTCATAATTTTCCCGATCCATAGCTAAGATCAAATCAAAGTCTTGAAAGTCTGACTTTTGAAACTGACGAGCATGACCACGGAGTTTGATTCCTAGCTTTTGAAGCGCCGCAGCACTCATGCGTCGATCCGGTGGGCTACCGATGTGATAGCTAGATGTACCAGCAGAGTCACAGATAATGCGATCGCCTAGTGTCTGTGTTGCAGACTCACTCAATTCATTCTGCTCGATCAAGTAATTCATGATATTTTCTGCCGCAGGCGATCGGCAGATATTTCCCAGGCAGACAAACAAAAGTTTGTAAGGCATAAAAATTATATAGTCATTTGTCCTTTGTCATTAGAATAAGACAAATGACAAACGACTATTAAGTCTAGAACCCAGGAAGTTCCAACCCACTTGTCAAATCTTCCATGCGTTCCCGCATTGTTGCTGTGGATTTGTTATAAGCATCTTTCATAGCAGCAGCTACTAGATCAGAAAGTACCTCTGCGCCTTCATTGAGGGCATCTGGAGAAATTTCTACCCGCTTAGGTTCTTGGTTTCCACTGACTATCACCTTCACTAAACCATTGCCAGCTTCGCCTTCAATTTCCATTTGCTCCAGTTCTTCCTGAAGGCGCTTTGCTCCTTCTTGCACCTGTTGAGCTTTCTTAAAAGCTTCAGCTAGTTCTTTCATTTTGCCTAAGCCAAAGCCAAATCCTTGTCCTTTACCTGTCATATGAGATTGTCCACCTGTATTTTGATTAACAAGTCAATTTCAACAAATTCAATTATAGATGGGCTATGTCATTTACCTATTGTTACCCCCGGTTATCCTATTCTCCAAATTTTGTCAATATTAGCAAGAGTGAAGGGGAAAATGCTAAGTATTAATACTTTAATTTAGTTGATTTCGGTTCATGATTGCAAATCTAGGTAATCTCACAAGTTAGCGATCGCCTGTATCCTTGCATATTACGTATCTCTTCTTTTAAGTGTTTCCTGTACTGTGGGAAGATTATTGATGGTTAAGTCTACTCAAGTAAATTCCCATTTCCGAATAGTTTTAGTCAAGAAATTAATGCTGCGTTTGAACCATCCCATGTTCAAGTTATTAAAATCTCAGTTGAAGAATACTCTCATTACACTTTCGTTGGTAACACTCTTTTTAGGAGTAAGTACAGCTGCATGGACTCCTTCCAGCTGTGCTGGACTACCAGCAGGAAACGCAATTACTGATGGTAAAGCGCTTTTGCGCTATGCATTGCCAATAGATAATAAACCTGTGCGAGAACTGCAAGGCAGTTTAGAAGATATATCAAACCAATTAAGGGCCAATCGACGTTGGGGTGCTGTTTCCAAAGACCTCAGTAAAGCATCACGGGTTCTCAATAATCCCGGCAAAATTCTCGCTAGTGTACCGGAAGCAAACAAAACCCAAGCTGAAGCTTTGATTTCTGAATTAAAATCAGGTCTGAGCAATCTTGAAGAAGTAACTAAAACCAAAGACAAAGAACAAGTATTAGCACAACGAGCCGACCTGTTAAACCTCGTTGGTGACTTAGAAGATTTAATGGTGCAGGGATTCCCCTTTGAAGTTCCCAAGGAATATAGCAATTTACCACAACTCAAAGGTCGTGCCACTATCGAAATGAAAACTACAAAGGGTAATATTACTTTTGTAGTGGACGGTTACAATGCTCCTGTAACTGCTGGAAATTTGGTTGATTTAGTACAACGGGGTTTCTATGATGGTTTACCATTCACCCGTGCAGAAGAATCTTACGTTGTTCAAACTGGTGATCCATCAGGAAAAGAAGTAGGCTTTATTGACCCCAAAACTAATAAATACCGTGCTATTCCTTTGGAAATTCTTTTTGAAGGTGACAAAGAACCAACCTACGGTATTACATCAGAACAAGCAGGACGTTACACTGATTTACCTGTGTTACCATTTTCCGCCTATGGTGCAGTAGCTATGGCTCGTCCTGAAAGTGACAATAATGGGGCTTCTTCGCAATTTTTCTTCTTCCTCTATGAACCAGAACTTACCCCAGCTGGACGTAATCTTTTAGATGGTCGTTACACCGTTTTTGGTTATGTCGTTGAAGGTAAAGATGTTTTACGGGAAATCAAAGCAGGTGACAAAATTGAATCAGCAAAAGTCGTCAAGGGTGCAGAAAATTTAGTAGAGCCAAAGGAAGCATAATTACAACACTTTTCTGTGGATGTGAGTTTATATTTTTTCTAGGGTGGGCATTGCCCACCTTAAATATTAAATATGTGATATTAGAAAAGCAAATGGCAGTTTACCAAGTTCGACTCATCAATTCTGCAACTGGCTTAGACCGTGCGATCGCAGTACCAGATGATCAATATATCCTCGATATGGCCGAAGAAGCTGGTATTCGCCTACCATCTGGATGCAAACAGGGCGAATGTTCAGCCTGCGTTGCTAAAATAATTGCTGGGGAAGTAGATCAAAGCGAGCAAAAGTTTTTGCGATCGCATGAAGTAGCAGCTGGTTACACTATTACCTGTGTTGCTTATCCTTTGTCTGATTGCACTTTAGAGACTCATCAAGAACAAGTTTTGTACCAAAACTCTCTATATCTTAAATCAGATGCTCCCAAATCAGAGTAGTATCTTTGAAACTCGAAAACATTTACTCTACTAAACTCAGAAAAATATTAAATAATTCTTAAGAATAAAATTAGTAATTTTGTTTGATCGAGTTAATGCTTATTTACCCAATCTCAACATTTAGGTCTATAAAATCTGTCGTCTAAAACTAGCCTAATGACAGAAGCAGAATCTACCTTGTTAGAGAGGTTAAAGAATAATACTTAGCGGAAGATGGTATCAGAACATAAAAACCTCTATTTCTGCTTTTTAGGTGAAAACGATGACCGGAAACTTATTAGCTGCTCTAGTTACAGCTTTAAGCTTATTAATTGTTGATTTAGTTGTTCCTGGTGTTAATATTGCTAACTTCCCAGCAGCTTTAATTGCAGCGCTAGCAATTGGTTTAGTCAATGGTTCTGTTAAACCAGTTCTATCTTTGTTGTCTTTACCACTAAATTTCTTATCATTGGGAGCATTTTCACTCGTTGTTAACGGTATCTGTTTTGCTCTCGCAGCATTTTTAGTACCTGGTTTTTCTGTACATGGACTGATAGCTTTTATTTTGGGTCCTGTTGTTCTGTCTTTTGCTAGCACCTTCATTAACAGATATTTTGCTGAGAAAAATTTGGCTTTATCCAGCAGTGATGCAGCGAAATCCAAAGCTGAATTACCTTCCAGCTAACTATCAGCATTAAGTAGAACAGACGTGAGCGATCGCGTTTCTCAAAAATCGCAAATCCGAATTGAATTAATTCCTGAGAAGGATTTTATCAATTCAGTTAATTTCGGAAAATTGTAAACAGAAACAAAAAAATTACAACTCACAGCAGTAGAAACATCATGAAATTACTTCGTTACCTCCTTGGATTTTTTCTACCCCCTCTTGGTATTTTTCTGACATATGGAGTGAGTACAACTTTAGTGATCAACATTCTTCTCACTCTTCTTGGTTGGCTTCCTGGTGCTATTCACGGTGTATGGGCAATTGCCAAATACGAAGAAAGATTAAACACCGTATCCTAATTCTTGAGAACGTATTCAGTTACTAAGCCATAGGAAAACAAGATTCCCGATCTCTTAGAGAAATCGGGAATCTGAACTTTATCTATATGTAGAGCTTAATCATCTAATACGGTTCAGTTAAGAATAATTGTAATTATAGTAATTGTAGGTTGGGTAGAGCGATAGCGAAACCCAACAAAGTTATTAAGGAATATCCAATAAATAAATCAACCCAAGGATTTAAGTGCTTTCACCCTTTAGGCGAAAGCGACGACTGGGCTGATTTATTCTTGGCAATGTTAAATAATATCTTAAAATCAAAACATAAAATAGGGTGAGCATTACCCACCCCACAATTATTAGCAATTTCTAACTTTTATTTACCAACTTTATCAACGGGTTCCTTTTCTTTTAACCAGTCAGCACCAGATAGCAATAAATCTCTTAGAATTTCTCTGATTTTACGCTCTTTTTTAGCTATTGAACTACCTGCTTCGCCAATCTTTTCTTCTAACTGAGCATGTTTTTGTTGCACTTGAGCAACTGCTTCTTCTGCTTGTGGGCGAGCTTGCTGGAACCAGTTTTTTGCATCATCAAGATAACTTTTTACTTCTTCCGAACGTCCACCATAGCGTGCAGCTAAATTAGCTTTGACAATCGCTAACTGTGCTTGGAGTTGAGCATATCTTCTTCTCAATAAAGCTAATTCATCACTATTTTTAATAGCATCTATGGCAGAGTCAATAGCCGTTTTACTTTCCGGTGAATTGACATTATTAGCATCTTGGATATCTGCTAAAATCCCATCAACTTCTTGCTGAATTTTATTTTCTTCTTCATCTAATTGAGCTTCTAGCTGTTTAACCTGTGCTTGAGTTCTAGCAATAGACTCATGTCTTTTCGTATTTACAGCCTCTAGCGCTCCCTCAATTGAAGCTGTCACATTTTCTTTGTACTCGCCACCTTTGGATTGTAAATTTTCAACAACAGTCGAAACAGCATCTTTAACAATGGAACGAAGTTCAGTAGATCCTTCTTGGAATTCAGAAACTACTTGCGAAACAGCTGCTTTCACAATTTCACGAATTCGCTCTGCTCTCAACTGTCCGGTTTCTTTTGCTTGTTGAAGATCAGTTCTAATTTGTTCTTTGATATTGTTAGGCATTTTTTAGATACTTTAAGATTTAACTAATTTGGATAGATTTTCATAGCGTCACTATGTCACACTACGATTGTGGCGTAAGATATTTGAAAGCAGTACTTCCTTAAGATAGAAAATTACTAACTAAAGTTGTATTATATGTGTGGTAAAACTACTCTAAAATTTATACTGTTGCTCTTCACACTGTTGATAATTAGCTTCAGCCAACCAGCATTAGCCGCAGATACAACCAATGGCGCAAAAATCTTTGATGTTCATTGCACTGGTTGTCATATCAACGGTAGTAATATCGTCAGGCGAGGTAAAAACTTAAAGCTTAAAGCACTAAAAAAATATGATATGGATTCAATAGAAGCCATTTCTTCCCTTGTTGCTAACGGTAAAAATAATATGTCAGCCTATAAAGACCGTCTTAGTGAACAAGAAATACAAGATGTCGCCGCCTATGTTTTACAACAAGCCGAAAAAAGCTGGCGTTAAAAAGAGTTAGAAATAACAATAATTCCTCTCAAGATTCCATAAATCCAACCAATCCAAAATCTAAAATCCAAAATCGCATGACTCTACCTGCATCAAGTCGCCTGCAATTTACTCCTGACTTAAATATCTGTCGGCTCTTAAACGGAATGTGGCAGGTATCCGGCGCGCATGGACGTATTAACCCGACTGCTGCGATCCAAAATATGTTTAAGTATATGGATGCAGGCTTTACTACTTGGGATCTTGCTGATCACTATGGACCAGCAGAAGATTTTATTGGCGAATTTCGACGTCAGCTAATTGCGACTCGTACTCAAGAGGCTTTGTCTAATATCCAAGCTTTTACCAAATGGGTTCCTCGTCCTGGAAAAATGACCAGACAAATTGTCGAGGAAAACATTAATATCTCTCTCAGAAGAATGGATGTTAGTTCCTTAGATTTGATGCAATTTCATTGGTGGGAATATCGAGATCCCAATTACCTAGACGCCCTCAAGTATATGGCTGAATTACAAACTGAGGGCAAAATCAAACATTTGGCTTTAACTAACTTCGATACGGAACACTTACAAATTATTATCGATGCAGGGATCAAAATTGTTTCTAATCAAGTGCAATTTTCTTTAGTTGATCGCCGACCAAAAGTTCACATGATACGCTTTTGTCAAGAGCATGACATAAAACTTTTTACTTACGGTACTGTGTGCGGCGGCTTGCTATCAGAAAAATATTTGGGACAAGCAGAACCAGGACTTTTTCAACTTTCTACTGCCAGTCTGAGAAAATACAAAAACATGATAGATGCTTGGGGCGGTTGGAAGTTATTTCAAGAATTACTTTTAACTCTCAAGCAAATTGCTGATAAGCATCAAGTGAGTATTTCCAATGTTGCAGTCCGTTATATATTAGACATCTCCGAAATAGTAATGTTCTGTGGTAAAAGAATATAATATAAGTCTTTTTACACCAGAATTATGAGTTCCGTATTGGAGCACATCGAAGCGAATCCTCAAGAAACCCAACGATTAATTGGTCTGGGATACCC
>NZ_JBHFLM010000047.1:0-13469 GCF_041928655.1 Pelatocladus sp. BLCC-F211
CTAGCGTAGGTTGGGGAGCCAGTGCGTTGCGGGGGTCCCAAGAGTTGTAGCACCTGGCGTTTGAGGAACGTAGACGCGCCCTGCGCGGCTTCTCGCAGAGTAACCCAACATTATCAAGGCTTTGTTGGGTTTCGTTTGCACTCAACCCAACCTACATTTCTTCTTAACTGAACCGTATTGAGTTTTAATGGTGTTTACGTTTCGTAGTTACGCCGTCTTAACTTATGAACAAATAATTTAAGGTGCGCTACAACTTGGCTATAGCACACCTTAAATTGAACTAATATCTTTTGATCAACTACTTAATAAAAATGCGAATAACTATGTAATCTCACTACTTTCCAATTCATTTTTTTCTTTATTTTCTTTATTGTCTTTATCTTCTGTAGATTCTTCTTTAACCCGACGTATAGGGACATTGGCGATTAAAGCACTTGTTCGCTGATTGCTTTCTAAAGAAAACTCTAAACCCTCCGTTTCGATTTCGACATAGCGACAAACAATATCCAAAATTTCTTGCCGCATTTTTTCGATCATTTGGGGGCTTAAATCAGCACGGTCGTGAGCAATTACTAATTGTAGGCGACGTTTAACTTGATTGCGACTGTTAACGTCAGAATTACGAGTAAATAATCGTTCTAAAAGTTCAATGATCATTGCTGCTAGGTATGGACAGATGGAGAAAACATCAAATTATTTTTGTCCACAACAATCTTCTGAGACGAGAGAAGATGCTGTCGTTGGGTGAGTCGAGTTCAAGAAATTCGACGGTTTCACCTTCCAATCTGCGAGCAATGTTATCAAAAGCCGTAGCCGCTAAAGAGGGAGTTTCTGCTAATACTAAAGGTTCGCCGCGATTGGTAGAGACTATAACGCGCTCATCATCCGGGATGACCCCAATTAGAGGAATTGCCAGAAGTTCCTGAACATCATGCACAGACATCATATCATTAGCCCGTACCATTGCGGGTTTGATCCGGTTAATTATTAAATGAATGCGCTTAACACCTTGTGCTTCTAATAACCCGACGACGCGATCAGCATCTCGGACGGAAGCAATTTCCGGTGTGGTGACAATTAATGCTTCTTTGGCTGGGGCGATCGCATTTTTAAACCCCATTTCAATACCTGCGGGACTATCAATAATTACATATTGATACTTTTGTGCCAGTGCATTTACTAATAACTTCATCTGGTCAGGGGTGACTGCATCTTTTGTACGGTTCTGGGCCGCAGGTAACAAGACTAAGTTTGGTTGACGCTTGTCTTTTACCAATGCTTGTTCGAGGCGACACTCTCTAGCTAAAACTTCTACCGCCGTGTAAACAATGCGATTTTCTAGTCCTAGCAACAAATCTAAATTTCTCAAGCCAAAATCTGCATCAACTAATGCTACTTGACGCCCTATTTTTGCTAAGGCCATGCCTAAATTGGCTGTACAAGTGGTTTTACCCACGCCTCCTTTACCGGAGCTAATCACAATAATGCGAGTCATGACAAAAACGCGCTCGATGATGTTTCTGTAAATATATAACAATAGAGCTTTATGGCTCTTGGTTTATCCGATTAAATAGGGTCTTAGAAAAATCACTAGCCCTACCGATACGAATTCCTCGTGGTGTTATGTATGCCACTTCGGGATAAAATTGCAACGGTAATTTTTCTGGCGCTCTAGCAACAGCATCTGCGATCCGCAATTGGGTTGGTTCCATTTGCAAGGCCATAATCAGACACTCACGATTACCCCCAGCACCAGCATGAGCAACTCCTCGAAGACGACCCCACACGAGAATATCACCATCTGCAACTACGATACCACCTGGATTTACATCTCCTAAGATAATGACACTTCCAGGGTGGCGAATTTCTACACCAGACCGCACCGTCATCTCTAGATAAAGAGCATCTTTTGAGGGTTTGTTGCTGACTTTAGAATTAGAACCAAGGATATTTTCTCGTTGTATTTGTTCAACAGAGTAACCAGCAGTAGCTGCTGCGATCGCAGTTTGGCGACGACTGGTAGCAACCGATTTCAGTTGCATTTGCACATTCCCTAAAGTTTCAGCCAGTTGTTGCAGTTGTCTTGCATCTAAAAGGCGATCGCTTGCTACTAAATGCACAGGTGTATTCGGTGCGGTCAAGCGATCGCTACCATGAAGTCGTACTTTTAATTGTTGCCAAATATCATTCCAATTTCGTTCCGAACCAGACAACTGCGATTCTGTAGGCAAAATTAATAAGAATCTTCCCTCCTCTGTTTTCATCTGAATTTGAATATTTTTCTTCACCCCATTTTCTGTTGGAGGTGATTTAGGTAACTCTTTATGCAAGAGGTCAACATCTAATTCTGCCTCTGCAACCGTATCAGACTCTACACTAGCAACAGCAGAATTTGATTCTAGTTCAATAACAGAATTGGACTTTAAATACAGCAGAACAGAATTTATCTCCGCTTCTGGAAGTATAGAAGTTGACTCTGTATCATCAACAACAGAATCAGTCTCTGTAACAGTATCTTGTTCTTGATCAGAAACAGTAAATTTTACCTCTATATCAGAAAGGCTGGAGATTGATTCTGCATCATCAACAGCAGAATGTGACTTGAGATCGGGCATAGCAGAATCAGAAGTCATGTAGCATTAGCCTAAAGAGAAAAACTGAGCAATTAACAATCTTAAATTATTTATCTTTGATACTGAGTTGTTGAAAGTTGTAAATTATCAAACAGATGTGAGACAGTACGAATTCCTGTCTTTAGAAGTTCATATGAATGATAGATGTTTACCCTGGCTTGGTATAAAAATCTAGCACAAATTCTCTTAAGAATTTGGAAGCAGGATTTGAAACAAACTACTGAAATCGTGGCTCCAACAATTGTACAACGCGATTTCTACAGAATTCTTTGCAAAACTGTTTCATACACAACACCTCTGGCTCCAAGGGAAAAGGGAAAAACAAAAGGGACAAATATTTATCCGTTATATCATTTCCCAAAATTCTTGATACAAATCCTCGCCCTTGTCTAACTTGAAAATGGGTGTGGGGATATAGGGGTGTAGGAGGAGTTATACTTTCATGTTACTTAGAAAGATTTTCTCATGATTGTCTGACTTGTTATTCTTGTCTAGTCGCCAAATGTATCAGACTTTATAGTGGAACGGTAAAAAATCTGTGTAAATTTATCTAACAAAAGCTTCTTGTTTCTCCGCCTAAATACGAACCAAGACAGGTTGTAATGGTAATTTTTATTTTATGAGTTGCACTAGCGGTTCACTTTTTGTCCAAATTCCAATAATATAAGTTCCTCGTTTAAAAGGATTTTTTGTCCGACAAGGATTATAAGTAATGAGATTAGGTTCAACAATCCACTCATGTTTATTATACTTTTCCTGTTTTTCATATTTATCTATAGTTCTTGTAAGCTTGAAAACGCTGGTAGCTCCTGCTCATGCTCAGATCAGCAGGAGGGCTGATAGCTTGGGACAAACCAATCCTCCAGACTTTGATCAGCTGATTTCTAAAGCAAAAAAATACGGCACTGTCAGAGTCATCATTGGTTTAAAAGCAAATTTTATACCTGAAGGCAGGCTAGCAACAAGTTTAGTTCAGAGTCAAAGAACAGCGATCGCTCGCATCCAAAATGTTGTCTTGACCAAAGTATCAGCTGACAATCCCACTGCCATCACCAAGTTTAAGACGATTCCTTACTTTGCTGCCCAGATCAACGCTCGATCTTTAGAGCTTCTTCAATCTGATCCCAACATCATCAGTATTCAGGAAGACATCGCTGTACCAACGGCGCTGACAGAAAGTATTCCTGTGACTAAAGCTAATAGCGCTTGGGAAAGTGGATATACAGGTGCAGGGCAAACAGTTGCTATTTTAGATACAGGTGTAGACTCCAGCCATCCTTTTTTAGCAGACAAGGTTGTTTCAGAAGCCTGTTACTCAACAACTGATTCAGCTTACGAAAGTACAAGTTTATGCCCAAATGGATCGACTCAACAGATAGGTACTGGCTCCGCAGTTAATTGCGCTACTAGCATTGATGACTGCAATCATGGTACTCATGTGGCTGGAATTGCTGCGGGTAAAGGCCCTAACTTTTCTGGGGTTGCCAAGGACGCTAAAATTATTGCGATTCAAATCTTCTCTCGATTTAATTCTGCTAAACAGTGCGATCCGGTTCCAGCACCCTGTGTCTTGAGTTATGTGAGTGATCAAATACGAGGTCTAGAACAAGTTTATAACCTCCGCTCCAACTTCACAATTGCAGCAGCTAACATGAGCTTAGGAGGGGGTAACTATACAAGTAACTGTGATACAACCAGTCAATACCTCAAAGCAATTATTGATAACCTCCGCTCTGTTGGTATAGCTACTGTGATTGCTGCTGGAAATGACGGTAGCACTAACGGTTTGGGTTTCCCTGCTTGTATCTCATCAGCAATTAGCGTTGGTTCTACCAAAGACGGTAGTTCTGTTGGTGCTGTTGATGAAGTGTCGAGTTATTCTAACAGTGCTTCATTTCTATCTCTTCTGGCTCCAGGAGAAGCAATCTACTCTTCGGTTCCCGGTGGTGGTTACAGCAACTTCTACGGAACTTCGATGGCAGCTCCCCATGTCACAGGAGCGTGGGCTATTTTTAAACAGAAGAATCCATCAGCGACTGTTGCGGATACTCTGACAAATTTTCAAAACACAGGTGTCCCGATAACTGATCCTAAAAACAGCATCACAAAATCCCGTATCCGTCTTTGAAAATAGGGATCGGGACCCCGCCTTCCCCAATCCCCGTTACCCCTTATCCCCAGAGGGGGCCCCACCTTCCCCAATCCTCTTACTTAGTCTTTTGACTCAACCTTTGATATACAGTCGCCAAGCCATTAGCATCACCGACGTTACCTGGAAATAGGACAACTGGTAAATTCGGAAACTGCGGATGGTCAGATGGAGTCCGTACCATTGAGCAGCCAGGTAAGATTTGACCAAGTAACCGGGCTGAAGTTAAGGCTAATCCTGTACTCAAGACATCGTTAGAAGTTATACCACCTTTGCTGATTAAAAATCCTAAATCTGCTGGCAAACCCTGGACAATGTCCATCAATAGACGGGAAACTTTAGCCCCAAATTGTAAGCGTGTATTCACATCTTTAAAAGTAAGTTCTTGGCGACTGGTGTAAACTACTGGGGTTTTGCCGGTTGCATGAGCAGTGTGAACTTTTTCGAGAACTTCGCTTAACAATATGGCAGATTGATCGACATTATCTAACAAACGCGCCACATCAACTTCAACCCCGAATGTACCTTCTGCTTGTAGTAGTGCTTCTAGCTGCTGAGTTGTTTTTTTGACATGAGAACCCACAATTACAGCCCCTGGTTTGCCATTGCGTACATACTCAGCCATATTTTCCGATGCGATCGCTTGCTCAGGTAAAGCAGCCAAAGCTGTTAAAATACTGGCAGCACTGCGAAATAAAAAGCGTTTGCCTTGACTTGCTGCTGCTAAAATATCTTGAGCAAAACGATCTAAATCTGCTTGAGTTTCTCCATCGACAACACAGCACTGATTACCACTCAAACTCATCAAGGCTTCTAAACTGCCATTACGGATATCTGCAAGTAAAAATCTTTTTACGGAGTCTGCATGAATCCGTCCTTGTGTTTTTTCTTCTACATATTTGGGTAAGTAACTATGATGGTAGCCAAAAACAGAATCACGGGCAAACTCTGTTTCATGCACAGGTTTAGGAACACCATCAACAATTAGATAATGTATGCTGTCGCGGGTAATACGTCCACCTTCAAAAAAAGCCGGGACGAGAAAATGAGCATCAAAAGGGCCGAGTTCTTCAGCAATCACATCGGTTTCAATCGGGTAGTGTCCCCGTAAAGTCGAATCAGAACGACTGACGATGAGAAAATCCTGAATTCCTTCACTCGCTAAAGCTGTTTGCAAATTCTGACAAACTTCTTTGGTGACAGAAGCAGCCGACTCA
Source organism: Pelatocladus sp. BLCC-F211 (assembly GCF_041928655.1). Lineage (NCBI taxonomy): Bacteria > Bacillati > Cyanobacteriota > Cyanophyceae > Nostocales > Hapalosiphonaceae > Pelatocladus > Pelatocladus sp. BLCC-F211. The sequence goes on from NZ_JBHFLM010000047.1 coordinate 6,000, forward strand.
GGCGGTAAAGCTCTAGTATTTGTTAAGACAAAGAAAATTGGTGCGTCGTCTTGCAATCCCATGCGTAAAGTATCCACATCCCAACGCATGAGTAACAAACAGCTGTGGACTGTTTGTGAACCAGTTGGATCATCATCAAGGACGATTATTTTTGGTTTTATGATCATTTTTATATTAAGAATGTGACTGCTGTAATTTTCTTATCTGGCTTTGTACATCTAAGTCAATCTGTAATAATTGATTGAAAATTTGAGCATATTCCCCTGCTGAACTACTAACTTGTAAAGCTTGGAGATTAGCTAAATTATTGACAGACAACTCTTGTTGATCAGTAAGCGATTTTTTATTATCCCTTAATAGTCGCTCAATTTTCAAACCACGAACTAAATCTTCTCTCACCAATTGCAGTGCAGCAATAATAGTTTCTCGCTCATGACTATTATTTTCTGAGTTTTCAGAGATGGCTTGCTGGTCAAGATTATCTACCGCTTGCACCCCTGCATGATATTTATCAACTTCATTTAAAAGAATTATTAATGCTTTGGGATAACGAAAACGTCGCCACAACCAACGCCCAACTACTACTACAATTGCTACGACAATTAGTAAGATAATTCCTAAGCCAATTTGGGAACCACTTGTCAGAGTAATTAACGCATAAATAAATCCGGTAATTAATAAAATTAAAAGCAACATTTCCCGCACTTCTTTGAGTAAAAATGCAAATCGCTGTTTGCGATTTTTCATAATAGAAGGTAGGAAGAAATTTTCTGGTTTGACGCCAGTTAAACGTTTCAATTCTCCTTTAGTTATTTCCAAGCCTAGTAAGTCAGGCTGCACAGAGATACTCCTATGGAAGTGCAAGTTGCGTATATAGCAATCCTATATGATTTGTGAAAATCGCAGAGCTTAGATCCCCAACAAACGCTTAAAACTCAAAACTTGAGGTTTGAAACTAGAACGTTGAGGCTTAAAACTCAAAACTTGAGGTTTGAAACTAGAACATTGAGGCTCAGAACTCGAAACTTGAGGTTTGAAACTAGAACGTTGAGGCTCAAAACTCGAAACTTGAGGTTTGAAACTAGAACGTTGAGGCTTAAAACTCGAAACTTGAGGTTTGAAACTAGAACGTTGAGGCTTAAAACTCAAAACTTGAGGTTTGAAACTAGAACGTTGAGGCTCAGAACTCGAAACTTGAGTTTTTTCTCCCTATCTCCCCATCACCCCACCTCCCCACCGCAAAGCTGATACTCGTCGATGAGTCTTTGATATTCGCCAACGAGTCTTTAATTGTCGTGCGCGAGTCTTTGATTGTCGTGTGTAAGTAGAGGATTAACTTAACTTCAAAGGTAAACCATCTTGAAATATTAACAATTCCCCTGGTTTGATGGGTGTCCAAACTTCGTTGTCGGTGAGGGGAGTCGTAGCAATCACTGCAACGCGATCGCTTGGAGTTGTCAATTCACTAAAATCTACTGTCACGTCTTGATCAATCAGGTGAGCAGCAGCAAAAGGAGCTTGTCTGACTATATAGCAAAGTTTTGTAGAACAGTGAGTAAAAAAATATTCGCCATCTGATAATAAGTAATTAAAACTACCCTTTTGCGAAATTTGATCAGTGATATCTTTCAAGACAGGATATATTTTTTCCAAAGAGGGTCTACCTTCAGGAAAAGCTTGACGTATGGTTTCTAAAATCAAGCAAAAAGCTTTTTCACTGTCAGTATTGCCTACAGGTTGATAATATTGCATACCCGTAGGATTAAATTCTGGTAAATCACCATTGTGGGCAAATACCCAATATCGTCCCCACAGTTCCCGACGAAAGGGATGGCAATTTTCGAGAACAATTTCACCTTGAGTTGCTTTGCGAATATGGGCTATTACATGGGTGGAATGAATTGGATAGCATCGGACTAATTCTGCTATGGGAGAATTAATCGAGGGTTTGGCATCAATAAACATTCGACACCCTTTACCCTCAAAAAAAGCAATACCCCAACCATCACGGTGATCATCAGTTTTTCCTCCCCGTGCCGCAAACCCTTCAAAAGAAAAGCAAATATCTGTGGGAGTATTGCAACTCATTCCTAACAGTTGACACATGGCGTATTTCTGGACTCAACCTGTTTGAGAATAGGATAATGCAAACTGCCGGGGCTAAATCTGAAGCTTTTCTTACTTTCTCATACCCCAATTAGTTGGAGTCGGGACTTCACTAAAAGTTGTGTCGTAGATACAGACATTGAAGCTTGTTTGATCACCAACTAATGAAGAATTGTTTCTAGAGCTGGTTGCAAATTAGGATATTGAAAATTAAAACCACTTTCTAGGGTGCGTTTAGGAAGAACTTTTTGCCCTTCTAAAACTACTATTGCTCCGTCTCCCAAAATTGCTTCTATGGCAAAATTAGGAACAGGCAACCAGGAAGGACGATGCATAACTTTGCCCATGGTTGTAGATAATTCTGACATCCGAATCGGATGAGGAGTAGTAGCATTATATACGCCTGACATTTCTGACTTAGTTAAAGCTTGGATAATTAACTTGACTAAATCATCTATGTGAATCCATGAAAACCACTGTTTGCCGCTACCAATAGGGCCACCAGCAAAAAGTTTGAAGGGTGTAATCATTTTACCCAAAGCTCCACCCAGACCCAAAACTATCCCAAATCGTAGAATTACGAGTCTTACACCAGATTCTGTAACTTTTGTTGCTTCTGCTTCCCAAGCTTGACAAACTTGGGCAAGAAAATCGTTACCAGATGGGCTTGTTTCATCGAAAGTCGCGGTTTCGCTAGTACCGTAATATCCAATAGCAGAGGCGTTAACTAGAACACTAGGTTTAGGGTTAGCCTTGGTTATTGCTTCCACGATTTTTTGAGTAGTCAGTTGACGGCTATTGAGAATTTCTTGTTTTCGTTGTGGTGTCCACCGTCCCTCACCTATGGGTTCACCTGTTAAATTAACTACACCATCACACGTGGCGATCGCTTCTTGCCAACTACCTGATACTGTCGGTGTATAAGCAATAATTTCTACATTAGGAAAAGCTTGGCTGGGAAAAACTTTTTGGGCGTGGGCGATATTACGAGTTAAAACCAATACCCTGTTACCATCTTTGTGGAGTTGTTTTACCAACCGACTACCGACAAATCCTGTTGCACCACTTACTACTACTTTCATGATTTAACCTCTATCAATCCCTATTTTAAATTTTTTTATTCCAAAATCTAAAATTCAATAGTTATGACTTGCGTTTAAGATGGTTCGATATTATAGGATGGACTGAGTGTTACAAAGCTTAGGGCTATTATGGCTCGCTATACCTGTTCGTTTATTCTTTCTATTCATATTAACCATCTCCAGCCGTTACTTGTGGAACTGCTGCAAGACTGCAATCTGGATGTACAGTACTATACATTGGATTACATCATGGCACGTGAGATAGTCGGTACTGTTTCCTACTCCAAAATGGTGACAGTAGAAGTACTGGTTGATAAAAGCACAGCTACCGAAACTGAAACCAGAATGAGTATTGTGATTAAAAACCAGGAACTACCACTCCAGTTAGATAATCACTGTCGGCAGGTGTTTGAGTATATTAAGCAGGCAATTGAAGACAACCGTAATTGGCATCTGATTCAAAGCCTCGCAGGATAATTACAAATGCTTGTAACTAAGGGCATCTGCTACAGCTAGCTTTGTGCCAAGCTAGCTTATAGCCAAATGTGACCGAAGATATTAGATCAACAACAGACCAACAAACTTTTTAGTCTTCTAGGTCTTCTGTCATGCCGGGGTTGATCAGTGTAATGTCATACTCACTGGCATCAGTTTGACCAGGTGGTACCGTATCACGTTTTAACAGATAATATATGGCACGTACTTGAGGCCCAAAAACAACTTCGTCTTCATTTTTAAGGTCATAGGCTGAGAGCTTACGTCCATTAATCATCAGACCATTAGAACTAGGCTTGCCTCTAGCGTCGCCATCAATAATTCGATAATAATGACTGTTGTTGCGATCGTTTCTGGGTAATCTTACTAATGTGGCGTGACGGCGCGAGACGAATTGTGAAACTAAACGGATGTCACATTCTCGATCTCGACCAATAGAATAAATGGGACGCTCTAGAGTGAATTCTTTACGTCCTTGATCGTCTTCCACAATCAGTATATGGCTTTCATGGTTTTCTGCTGCCATTGACAAATCGTTACTATAATCGGTTGAAGTCTTATTAATTAAGAATTGTTTAGAATCGTTTTCTGCCATTCTCTCAACCAGAGTCTGTGCTGCTTCATAGTAATGACTAAGAATAAAACAATGTAATGTTTTACCCCTTAGTATCTTTAGTCTCTACAGTAGCCTTTACTGGCGCTCTGGAAACAGAGTCAAGGATTTTGTGAGATTTTGTAAATAGTGACTATCGATTTAGTTTAACCTGATACAGGCAGAACGGATATTCACTCTTTTAAAATATTAAGGCTAAATATCTGACAAAAGATTCGATGGAATGCATGAAAGCCACTTAATTTAAGAATTCTGGTAAACCTCTCCTCGGTGCAGAGAGGTTTTGATATTTTTGTATTAGCGATGAGCAAATCGCCGTAGTAGTAGGGAATTGGTAACGACACTAACCGAGCTAAAAGCCATTAAAGCCGCAGCGCTAGCAGGACTAAGGACAAAATGCAGACTGGGTAATAGGACACCAGCCGCTAACGGAATTCCCAATGTGTTATACACAAAAGCCCAAAACAAATTTTGGCGAATTTTGTTGAAAGTCACCCGACTTAGTTGAATTGATTCTACTACATCAGTTAAACAATTTCGCATCAAGACAATATCAGCCGTTTCGATCGCCACATCTGTACCTGTGTGTAAAGCAATACCAATATCAGCTTGAGACAAAGCCGGAGCATCGTTGATGCCATCTCCTACCATTGCGACTACGGATTTTGGATTGGCAATGGTTTCTCTCTCCCCATTTTGAAGAGATTGTATAACATTTGCTTTCTTGGCTGGAGGTACACCCGCCATGACATCAGCAGTATCTAGTCCTAATTGGTTGGCAATTGCGATCGCAGCGACTTTTGTATCACCACTCAGAAGCATAACTCGCAACCCCATCTGCCGCAATTTGTCTACAGCTGCTTTTGCATCTGATCTGAGGGTGTCTTGAATAGCAATCAGTCCGGCGACTGTTCCAGCAATTGCTACTGCTACAACAGTTTTACCATCCTCTGCTAGTGTCTCTGCCTGCTTGTGTACATTTTCATCAACGGCAATTCCATGCCAACTCAACCAATCCCAATTTCCCAACAATACTAAATTGCCTTCGACCACAGCAGAAACACCAAGTCCCGGTTCTGTGTGAAAGTCAGTAGCTGGTGGAATCGCTAATTGTTGCTGATGTGCTTGGTTACGAATTGCTGTCGCCAGAGGATGACAAGTACCACTTTCGACCGCAGCTGCGAGTTGTAAGAGGTATTGGGGATCGGGGAAGGTAGGGATCCCCTTTGGGGATAAGGGGCAGGTGGGGTCCCCTCTGGGGATAAGGGGTAACGGGGATTGGGGATCGGGAAGAGACTTGTTAAATAATTCTCCTTGTCCCCCTTGTCCCTCAAGTCTTCCCTCTAGGACAACACAATCCGTTACTGTTGGATTACCAGTTGTCAGCGTACCTGTTTTATCAAAAACAATGGTGTCCATCTGGTGGACTTTTTCTAAAACATCACCGCCTTTGATTAATAAACCTCGTTCAGCAGCGATCGCAGTTCCGATCAAAAGTGCTGTAGGTGTGGCTAGTCCCAAAGCACAAGGACAAGATACCACCATCACTGCAATTGCTAATTTCAAGCTGACTAATAGCGGAGAGTGATAAGTGGGTACAGCTACACCACTAGAGTGATGAGCCATATCCACCATATCCATGCCAGGGGACATAGTGACATCTTGCCAAACATGAGTACCAATAAAGTACCAAAACAAAAATGTCAAAACAGCCGTTGCTAGTACACCGTAGGTAAAGTATCCAGCGACTGTATCTGCTAATTTCTGTACGGGTGCTTTTCGAGTTTGTGCTGCTTCCACTAGGGCAACAATTTGTGCCAAAGTGGTATCGCTGCCTGTACGGGTTGCTTCAATTGCGATCGCTCCTGACTGGTTGAGTGTTCCAGCTGTGACTGTATCTTGTCTTTGCTTCAGCACTGGTACAGCTTCCCCAGTCAGCATTGATTCATCAACAGTTGTTTGACCATCTATCACAACGCCATCAACTGGAATTTTGTCTCCTGGTAGAACTTGTAACCATTCACCGACACGTACTTGTTCCGCAGGAATTTCTATAATCTCGCTCATGGAAGGTTGTACAGACGCGCCAGGGCGGTTTTCTACAGCTCCTTTGGGAATCAATCTTGCTACCTGGGGCTGGAGATCAAGCAAGTTTCTAAACGCAGCAGTAACTTGACCTCTTGCTTGTTTTTCTAATGTTCTTCCCAACAAAATAAAGCCCAACATCATCACAGGCTCATCAAAGAAGCATTCCCAACCAAGCTGAGGAAACAACAGAGCCACCAAACTAGCTGTGTAGGCGATTAGCGTCCCCAAGCCGACGAGAGTATTCATATTGGGTGTATTCCGTCGCCAACTCACCCAGCCATCTACCAAAATCGAGCGGCCAGGAATGAGTAGGGCTACCGTTGCTAATCCACAGTGAAACCAGATGTTATGTAAAACAGGTAGCACAATGCCACCAATGTTACCCAAGTGTCCGATAGTTGACAGCACCAGTAATAATCCAGCAATTATCAACTGTCTACGTGCAGACTGAATTTCTTGGCGCTGTCGTTCTGCTGGATCTATCTTGCCTTGGTTTTCATCGCTAAATTTCCCAGTTGGTTGCCTGAGTTGAGACGGAAATCCAGCCGACGTTAATTGCTGTGCCAGTGCATCTGCATCCACCGCACCAGTTTCTAGCTCTACGACAGCAATTTCTGTTGCCAGATTTACACTAGCACTCTTCACTCCAGGAGATTGAATTAGCTGTCGTTCAACAGCCTTTACACAGCCACCGCACTTCATACCTCCAACATCTAAGATGATTTTCTCAGTTATGGGAGTTGATTCTGGGGAAAGGTTAGTTTTTGGGACAAGTTGCATGGAATAAATTTGAGTTTGTTACGAAACATCAACGCCTTACAGACTTCTTGCAAAATTCAGGAAAAAGTTTAGTTGTCAAGGATAACAGTTATAAGAATTAAGAAGTCTTTTCCTTTTACCTTTTCCAATAAGAGTACTTCTAGCTCTTGTGCAATAAGTCTAAAAGTCAATACGGTTCAGTTAAGGCTAAAAACTAAAACTAGCGTAGGTTGGGGAGCCAGTGCGTTGCGGGGGTCCCAAGAGTTGTAGCACCTGGCGTTTGAGGAACGTAGACGCGCCCTGCGCGGCTGATCGCAGAGTAACCCA
>NZ_JBHFLM010000048.1:0-17576 GCF_041928655.1 Pelatocladus sp. BLCC-F211
GGTTGAGTGCAAGCGAAACCCAACAAAGCCTTGATAATGTTGGGTTACTCTGCGATCAGCCGCGGTTTTTCTCCTCGCAGCAACGCTTCTAGAACTGTTTGAATCCGAGTTGCTGAGGGTGGACACCCTGGTAAATAAATATCAACTGGGACTACTGTATGCACAGGTTGCACTTGATCGAGTAATGGCGGTACAATGCCAAGCTCATGGGGAATTGTGCCGTGAATATCAGCTGCTTCGATGTAACAACGCTGAAGAACAGGTTCAGCACTACCTAAAGGATTGCGTAAAGCAGTGACATTACCAGTAACAGCACAATCACCAAAAGAGACAAGAATTTGCGATCGCTCTCTTACTATCTGAATCATTTGCAGGTGATCTTCATTAGCAATTGCACCCTCAACTAACACCACATCCACGCCTTGAGGATATTCTTTAACATCAGCAAAGGGACTATAAACTAAATCCACTTGTCCCGCTAAATCAATCAACCATTCGTCCAAATCGAGAAAAGACATATGACAGCCAGAACAGCCACCTAGCCAAACCGTTGCTAATTTTAAACGAGCCATTTTCTTAATAAATAGTTAAATAGAAGGGAAGGGGGATCGGGAGTAAAACGGTATTATTATTTAGGACTTCTGTGCAATTTCTTGCCATTCCTGCACAACATTTTGAGGAATTGGCAGATTGATAAAGCGTTCTGCACCCAAAGGTATACCAATTACCAATGCTGTAGTTGGCAATTGAGGCAAAATATTCTTGAAGTCATACTGACCAATTGTTGGTGCTGGTGCTTCTTCTACAAAAATATCGGGAGCAGCCAATACTTTACCTGTATCAGTAATAATCTTCAACGATAAAGGATGAAACAGTTCATCAGAACCAGGAAATCCTACCAATCGGAGATTTATTGAAGATATTTGACTGTTGTTATTGGCGTGAACTCGCTTAAACAGGACAACCTGCCAAGAATTTCCCAATTCGTCATTTAATTTTTGCTGTGAGCGATAAAGGACTTCTCCTGGCGCCTCTTCTAGTTGAATAACAGCAGCAATTACCTGTTGAGATGTGAAGCTTGCGAAACCCAGGAATATATACAGTGTAATTATCCCTAGCAATATGAGCCACCAAAAGGTTTTTAAGATACGACGTAACATTATCATTATGTTTACCAAAAAATGGGGTTTAAAGCCTCGCCCTTTTAGGGCGACTTTTGTGCTATAATTACGTCGATAAGCGTAACGTAATTATGCTGGTATTTGAGGCAAAACTTAAAGGACAAGATGAGCAATACCGAAAGCTGGATGAAGCAATTCGGACTGCTCGTTTTGTTCGTAATAGTTGCGTCAGATACTGGATGGATAATCGCGATATTGGGCGCTACGAACTTTCTGCATACTGCGCTGTTTTGGCACAACAGTTTGAGTTTGCCAAAAATCTTAATTCGATGGCGCGTCAAGCTAGTGCAGAAAGAGCGTGGTCTGCAATTGCTCGGTTTTATGATAATTGCAAGAACAATAAACCAGGAAAGAAGGGATACCCCCAATTTAAGAAAGAACAAACACATGGTTGTGTTGAGTACAAAACCAGTGGGTGGAAACTTTCTGATCATAGGCAGTGCATCACTTTCTCTGACGGGTTTGAAGCGGGAACCTTCAAGATGTGGGGAAAGCGCGATTTGCATTTCTACCAGTTGAAGCAGATTAAGCGTGTCCGCGTCGTTCGGCGTGCAGATGGATACTATGCTCAATTCTGTATTGACCAAGAGCGGAAAGAGAAACGAGAACCTACGTTTAAAACAGTTGGTATTGATGTTGGTCTGAACCACTTCTACACCGATTCTGACGGGTTGACCATCGCCAATCCGCGCCATCTCCGCAAAAGCGAGAAGTCTTTGAAACGATTGCAACGTCGTTTCTCTAAGACTAAAAAAGGATCTAAAAACAGAGCTAAGTTTAGACAGGTATTGGCTCGTAAACACCTCAAAGTAAGTCGCCAGCGTAAAGACTTTGCTGTCAAAACGGCAAGGTGCGTAGTCAAATCTAACGATTTGGTGGCGTATGAGGACTTGAGGGTGCGAAACATGGTGAGGAACAGACACCTTGCCAAATCTATCTCTGATGCAGCGTGGACTCAGTTCCGACAATGGGTTGAGTATTTTGGCAAAGTATTTGGTGTGGTAACAGTTGCTGTCCCACCCCACTACACCAGTCAGAACTGTTCTAATTGTGGTCGTGTTGTTAAGAAGACTCTTAGCACGAGAACACATACTTGTTTGCATTGCGGACATACTCAAGACAGAGATCATAACGCTGCACGAAACATACTAGAAAAAGGACTAAGTACGGTGGGTCACATCGGAACTAACGCCTCTGGAGACATCGACCTCTGTTTGGGTGGGGAAACTCCTCCTTTGTAAGTCGGGTCGCGGAAAGAGGAAACCCAAAGAGCGATCTTTGGAATCCCCTTTAGAGCGGGGAGGATGTCAACTCGTTGTACTAATTCATGATCAGTAGCTAAAAAAGCCATTGTTTCTTCTCTCGTGCTGTGATCAGAAAATCAAGTTTGGCGCGATCGCGTTTCATTTCACCTACGCTAGAGCCTTTGTAAAAAATCGCACCTGTTGGGCAAGCATTAACGCATTTGCCACAGGAGGTACAAGTTTGCGAAGTTCCCCAAGGTTGATTTAAATCAGTAATTACATGGGAATTTGTTCCTCTACCCGCCATATCCCAAGTATGCGCTCCTTCAATTTCGTCACAAACACGTATGCAACGAGTACAAAGAACACAACGGTTGTGGTCAATGCCAAAGCGATCATGAGAAACATCAACTTTACGATTGGGGAAATGGTAATCCAATTGCACATGATCCATACCCATTTCAATTGCCAAGTCTTGCAATTCGCAATTACCATTAGCTACACAAACTGAACAAATGTGATTGCCTTCAGCAAACAGCATTTCTACTATCATGCGACGATATTTTTGGAGGCGATCGCTATTTGTTTGAACTTCCATACCTTCAGCAACTTGCGTTACACAAGCGGGTTGAAGTTTATTACTGCCACTAATTTCTACCAAACAAAGGCGACAAGCCCCAACATCTGTTACCCCTTCCAGTTGACACAAAGTCGGAATGTGAATCCCTGCATCCCGTGCTGCTTGGAGAATGGTTTCTTCCTCACGGGCGCTGATTAATTGTTCATTGATTGTTAATGTTTTTACTGGCATTTGTTATTAATGATTTTTAATGATTGGTAACTACTGACTAATCAACTCCAAATACTCATCGCGGAAGTAACGCAAGGTACTAAATACCGGATTAGGTGCAGACTGACCAAGACCACACAAGCTTGTATGTTTCACCATGTCGCATAATTCTTCTAGCAATTCCAAGTCAGTAAGAGATGCTTTTCCTTCACTGATCTTCGTCAACAATTTATACAACTGCACTGTCCCAACTCGACAGGGAATGCATTTACCGCAAGATTCATCCATGCAAAACTCCATGAAGAAGCGAGCAACATCTACCATGTTGGTACTTTCATCCATGACAATCATGCCACCGGAACCCATGATCGAACCTAGTTGAGTTAGTGATTCATAATCTACCGGGCTATCAAAAGCCGATGCTGGGATACATCCCCCGGAAGGACCACCAGTTTGTACTGCTTTTACCACACCGCCCTCTGCTACGCCGCCACCCATTACTTCCACAATCTGCCGCAGTGAAGTTCCCATTGGTACTTCTATCAAACCCGTGTTCCGGATTTTGCCAGCTAGGGCAAAAACTTTTGTGCCTTTACTCTTAGGAGTGCCGATATTAGCAAACCAGTCAGCACCTTTGCGGATAATCGGTGAGACATTAGCGTAAGTTTCAACGTTATTAATTAAGGTAGGATATCCCCACAAACCAGACTCGGCGGGATAGGGCGGACGGGGATGTGGTGTACCGCGTTTACCTTCAATAGAAGCCATTAAAGCAGTTTCTTCACCACAAACATAGGCCCCAGCACCGATACGAAGATCGATTTTAAAATCAAAACGAGAGTCAAAAATTTGACTGCCCAGGATACCAAAACGTTGTGCTTGGCGAATGGCAGTTTGCAGACGATTGATCGCAACAGGATATTCGGCTCGAATGTAGATATAACCTTGATTTGCGCCCACAGCATAGGCTGCGATCGCCATTCCTTCCAAAACGCGATGGGGATCACTTTCTAAGACGCTACGATCCATAAACGCCCCTGGATCTCCTTCATCAGCATTGCAGATGATAAATTTCTGTTCTGCTTTTGCTTTCGCAACAGTCGCCCATTTGATACCTGTAGGATAGCCAGCACCACCACGCCCTCGTAAACCACTGCGGCTAATAGCATCTACTACCTCGTTAGGAGTCATCTCCCGCAAGACATGGTAAAGCGCTTGATAACCTTCAGCAGCAATATAAGATTGAATGCTTTCTGGATCAATTTTGCCACTGTTTTCTAAAACAATCGACATCTGGGATGTAAAAAATGGATGAGTTAAATCACCCTGTTGGACTGTTGTTTCTCCTCCATTGAGAGCGGTGATAATTGAGGATGCATCATCAGCAGTAACTTTTTGATAAAGAATATAAAAGTTTTCCGATGTGTATTGTGTAGATTGGCTGGAGTCTTCACCAGTTCCCAGTCGTTCGACTTGTACTAATGGCCCTTGACAGCACAAGCGCATACAGCCAACTCCACGAACTTCCACTGTTTCAGCCAAATTCTCTGCTATTACAGTTTCTTCTAGACGCTGTTTGACGGCTTGGGAATTTGCAGACAAACAACCAGCTGCAATACAACAGCGAATTTGCACAGGTTTGTGTGAAGAACGTTCTTTCTGCACAATGCCAATTAATTCAGCTAGATCCATCTTGTAAGCATCCTTTGATGCGATCGCAAACTGAGTTTACGAGAATTATAGGAGAACAATTTGAGAAAATTGTGAGGACTATTTTTCCGAACCAATATATAGAAATCCCATAGTTACATTTATTCATGCCTATCTACTTATAAAATTTTGGTCTTGATGCTATGTTAAAAACCAAGCTCTAGATGAGTTGTTGTCTCTATCTGCCTGGGGAACTCAGCTAAATTACAAGGAGACACGCATGAAGATTGGTATCCCTAAAGAAATTTACAGAGGCGAATGTCGTGTGGCTGCTACACCCGACACAGCCAAGCATCTAGTAAAACTTGGTTTTGATGTGCTAATTGAGTCTGGTGCGGGCGAAAGTGCAAACTTTACAGATCATGCCTATATAGAATCCGAATGCAAGATTGCTCCGGATGCTCTGACTCTATGGGCAGAGGCGGAGATTGTACTCAAGGTTCGTCCACCCCAGATACATCCAGAACTAGGTAAACATGAAGCTGAACTGCTGAACGAAGGGAGTACACTCATCAGCTTCATCTGGCCAGCCCAAAACCCCGAACTGCTTGATAAACTGGCAGCACACAAGGTAACAGTGTTGGCAATGGATGCGGTACCACGGATTACACGCGCCCAAAAGATGGATGCCCTCAGTTCAATGGCTAATCTCGCTGGCTACCGCGCTGTCATTGAGGCTGCTAATCACTTTGGACGCTTTTTTAACGGGCAGATTACGGCAGCAGGCAAGGTGCCACCCGCGAAGGTGCTAGTTATCGGTGCTGGTGTAGCAGGACTAGCGGCGATTGGCACTGCTAAGAGTCTAGGTGCAATTGTCCGCGCTTTTGATACACGCCTTGTAGTTAAGGAGCAGATACAGAGTTTAGGCGCAGAGTTTCTAGAACTTAATTTTGCAGAGGATGGTACGGGTGAGGGCGGTTACGCCAAGGTGATGAGTGACGAATTTATCTCTGCTGAGATGGAACTGTTTGCTACTCAGGCTAAAGAGATTGATATTATCATCACAACAGCGCTCATACCAGGTAAAAAAGCACCTGTGTTGGTGACGCAAGAAATGGTTGAGAGTATGAAAGCTGGCTCGGTGATCGTCGATCTAGCCGCAGAACAGGGTGGCAATTGTGCTGTTACCAAGCCTGGTGAAATCTATTTTTACAAAGGGGTGACAATCGTCGGTCTTACTGATCTCCCCAGCCGCATGGCCCAGCAAGCAAGTCAACTTTATGGCACCAATCTTTACCATCTTCTCAAAGAAATGGGCGGAGGCGATCGCTTCAAAATTGATTTAGCAGATGAGGTGATTCGGGGTGCTTTGGTAGTTCATGATGGAAAAATCACCTGGCCACCACCGAAAAAAGAGGACAAGACAGACAAGGGACAAACGCCAAATTCCTCAGTCCAACTCTCCCCGTCTCCTTCTCCCCGCGTCCCCGTGTCCTCTTCTCCCAACGTCCCCGCGTCCCCTTTTCCCCATGTCCCCGCTTCCTCTTCTGTAGCTAAATCTAGCTCCTCCAAGATCAACAAAGACCTATGGCTCATCCTGATTGGTTTAGCCCTGTTTGGTATCGGTATCAGTGCGCCAAGTGACTTTCTATCTCACTTCAGTGTGTTTGTCTTAGCTTGCTTCATTGGCTGGCAAGTGATCTGGAACGTCAAGCCTGCTCTACACACACCGTTGATGAGCGTCACTAATGCGATTAGCGGCATCATTATTATTGGTGGTATGCTCCAAATCTCTGAGGTATCGAGTTCACCCAGCACAATCCTCGGTGCGATCGCGATCTTGATTGGAACAATTAACATTTCCGGTGGTTTCCTAGTCACCCAACGTATGCTCAGAATGTTCCAAAAGTAGAATGCTAGCTACGTCTTATTGAGATGAGGCCTCAAATTTATGTATTTTTTGCAAACGTTAGCAAATAAGTATCGGAAACTATGTCTAATAACCTACTGACAGCAGCGTATATTTTGGCTAGTGCCTTATTTATTCTGAGTCTTGGGGGATTATCTGATCAAGAAACTGCTCGCAAAGGCAACATTTATGGCATCATTGGGATGCTGATCGCCTTTATTGCTACCGCACTCTCACTCAATTTGACAGCATATCCGACTTTGGCATCAGTCGTTATCCCAGGAACTGTCATCGGTACAATCGTAGCTTCTCGTGTGGCGATGACCTCAATGCCAGAATTGGTAGCCATTTTACATAGCTTTGTTGGTGCAGCAGCAGTCTTAGTAGGAATTGCTAATTATTTGCAACAATCATTGCATATTTCCCCTGTTGAGTCTACAATCCACCAAATAGAAATTTTTGTGGGTGTGTTTATCGGTGCTGTGACTTTCACAGGTTCGCTAATTGCCTTCGGTAAACTGCGGGGTATCATTAGTAGCAAACCTCTACTTTTACCAGGGCGTCACTTCATCAACTTGGGAATAATTGCGGCTTGTGTATGGTTGGGTGTCCAGTTCTTGGCAACAGAAAACGGGAGTGGACTGCAACCATTGTTAATTATGTCCGCGATCGCATCAGTCTTGGGGATTCATCTAGTTATGGCGATCGGTGGCGCTGATATGCCGGTGGTGATCTCAATGCTCAACAGCTATTCTGGCTGGGCTGCCGCCGCTGCTGGCTTCATGTTATCAAACGATCTGTTAATTGTCACAGGTGCGTTGGTGGGTAGTAGTGGTGCAATCCTCAGCTATATCATGTGTAAGGCAATGAACCGTTCATTCATCAGCGTTATCCTGGGGGGCTTTGGCGCAGAAACAGGTGCTGCTACCATCAAAGGAGATGAACAACATGCAGGTGAAGTCAATGTAACGACAGTTGAAGATACTGTCGAACTTCTGCACAACGCTAAGAGTGTGATTATTGTACCTGGCTATGGCATGGCAGTTGCTCAGGCTCAACATGCTGTGTCACAAATTACTAAGCTGCTACGCGATCGCGGCGTCGATATTCGCTTTGGCATCCATCCAGTAGCTGGCCGAATGCCCGGACACATGAATGTTCTTTTGGCTGAAGCGAATGTACCCTACGACATTGTACTAGAAATGGATGAGATTAACTCTGACTTTGCAAAAACTGATGTTGTCTTAGTGATTGGTGCTAACGATACTGTTAACCCTAGTGCCTTAGAAAATCCGAATAGTCCAATTGCTGGGATGCCAGTACTAGAAGTCTGGCAGGCTGGTACAGTTGTGGTCATGAAGCGTAGTATGGCTAGTGGCTATGCTGGAGTTGAAAACCCTCTGTTCTATAAGAACAACACCCGTATGTTATTTGGCGACGCTAAGAAAAATGTTGATGCGATCGCTAGCAAACTTGGACAGATGAGTGAGGAAAGTGTAGACCTACACTTATCAACAAAAGTAGTATTGTCAACTTAGTTAACAAAACTGACTCAAAAGTAAATTACTTGCAGTATATAAAAATGATTACTAGCATTAGCGTAAACTGAAGAATGAGCAAAAAATGGGCAGTCAAGCGACTCACTATAAACTTGACATCGAGTGAAATCGAAAAACTGGAAAAATATAGCCAAGAAACCGGAAGACCACTAACAGACATCATTAGAGAACTAATTCGACGCTTACCTGAAATTCCAGAAACTAAATTACCACCAACTGCATAATCCACTGTTAGTGGCACCCACATTATCTTAGACAACATTGGTTAGTATTTAAACTGCTGATAACTGCACTGGATGAACAGTTGTCAGCATTTTTTTAAGGTAATAGGCAATAGGCGTCATTAATACTATGTAGATAGAGCTATCACTCGGCAGTGTTGCATTAGAAATAATTATTGTTGGCGATCGCATTAAAATAGTGATCGCACTAAATAGAAAAACTGTCATGTCGAAAAAGACTGAAGTCCTCACTACAAACTCTGCAAAGTTGGTATAACAACGCTTACAACAGTTTGTTCTTGAGGTTTGCTTTGTATCATGAATTCACCATTATATAATTTCATTATGTATTGAACAATCGCCAGTCCTAAGCCAGAGCCTTGTTGTTCATATGACTTACGATGAAATTGCATAAAAGCTCCTATTCTCTCAATCTCATCAACTGTCATTCCTCTGCCATGATCAATCACATATAAATTGAATTTACTGGCAGTCACATTACTCACTACTCTAACTTCGCTACCTGGTAAAGAAAATTTAAAGGCATTGTCTATTAGTTCTTCAATAAGATTATTCAATTTTGACTCTGGAATTTTTATAATAGATTCTTGGAGTTCGAGCTTTAAATCTTTCTCTCTACCGAAATTTTTAGCTGTCTTAAGAGACACATTAATGATCACCTCCTGAGAAAGGCACTTTTCTGATTTTTCTCTAATGAGACGTGTTTTTTCGGTATCTCTGAGTATTAATTCAAGATTACTATAAAGTAAAAATCTTTTAGTTAATCTATGCAATCGATGAGCAGATGTATAAATTGATTCTGCAATTTTAATTTCTTCAGATTCATCCATTAGTTCACGATTTTCTATGAGCAATTGTGACATACCAAGAATGCCATTCAAAGGCGTATTTAATTCATGAGGTAATGAATGAGCAATATTATTTCGTAATTCATCTAATTTAGCTTGAGACTGACGTTCAACCGTAGCTTGTTTTTCCAAACGAATAGTCACCGCGCTTAGTAATTCTTCAGTTGTAAATGGTTTTGTCAAATAATCATCAGCTCCTAGTTGCATTCCGTGACGAAAATCTGAACGTTCTGCTTTCGCAGTCAGAAGAATCACAGGAATATTGGTAGTTGCTTCATCTTGATGTAGAGCAGACAGTACACCGTAACCGTCTAATTCTGGCATCATGATGTCACAGATAATTAAATCTGGTAGTTTTGTTTTTGCCATTTCCAATCCAATCTGACCGTTCGGAGCTATCAAGGTTTCAAAATCTGCTAGTTGGAGAATTTCCTCTAAATTTGCTCGAATTTGAGGTTCGTCTTCTATGATTAGTATTCTGTTCATTTTAGGTAAATCAAATTGATTGATGTTTTTGTTTATACTGTTTACCTGTTTAGCTTTTACATCAGCTTTTTTGTACACTAATAAATTTCTGGGAGCATCCTAAATTCTCAAAAACTTCTGCGATTCAAATCGCAGTCTCATAGCTAAAGTTTGCTTAAGCAGACAGTTTGATTTATTGAGTTGTCATTCAGACGACTTATGCTATGAGAGCTACGAGTTTAAACCCTCAGTGGTATATTGAAGAAATTGGGATGCTCCCGTAAATATATGTTTCCCTAAAATGATTTACGACTAACAAAGATCCCTTAGCGCAAGACTCTACGGAAGCAGAAGTCACAAAAACAAAAAGAAGGGATGCCAGCAGAAAAAGCAGACACCCCGTGACGGAAGATGAGAGAAGCGTACTCACATCTCGCACCAATAAAAATTGATGTAATTTAATTACACAGTATTAAACTAAAACCCTTGATTGGACGATAAAAACGAATAAAATTCAGACAGCACTTAGCACATTTATTACCTTCACTGGTTTGTACGGGCGGGTTAAGCTCTGAGTAACCTCTCACGAGTGGGGTGTGACAGTTCTGGGTGGGGAAGATGGACTAGAAAGAGAAGACTGTCCGCAAAGTACCCGTAATGATTGTGCCGTTTGTATCCTGATTGCCAGGATTGACTATTACTTGAACCAAAGGTGTGATTTGGATGTTGTTACTTACTGGAAAGTTGTAGAAAGCCTCAAAATTAGTTTGAGTCGTATTTCCAATCTCACTGGCAATAAAGGGCTGACCAGCAGCAATACCAGCCAAAGCACCTCGACTAAACAAATCTGGAAATGCGAATCCTGCCATCCAATAGTTGGGTTTGATGTCGTCAAATTCAGTGTTATTGTAGCTACCATAGCCATAACGGGCAAATATGGCAAATTTAGGTGAAAAGGCTAACTCAAAATTTGCACCGAATACGTCAAAGTGATGATCAAATAATTCGCCACCACTATATTGAAGACGCAGAGCAAAAACTTTTGAAGGTGCATATTCCACTTCAACCGTACCCTGATAGGTGTCACCAAATAAGCCTTGGTCGCCCCTACCAGTAGGATATAGCAATCGAGCAAATGGTGCAGTACCCCTAATAGGCCCCTGATTACCTGGATTGGCTGCTTCTGCTGCTGCATACAAAGCTCGTATTGAAAATGCTCCCCCCTTTGGCTTCCAGTCAATTGCCGCACCTGCACTTGGACCATTGATAGGAAAGAGAATGTAGTTGTTGACGAATGACAAGGTGCTAAAGTCTCGAAAACTCAGATAAGCGTAACTGTTCCGGTCAAGATAATCAGTAGTACGAATATCAGGCCCGACAGAGACAGCTAAGTCTTGGAATGGCTTAAAAGTGTAGTATAGTCTTCCCAATCCGAAAGTGTTATCTCTCGGTGGTTTCACAGAGTAGTCTAGAACACTGCCAAAAGAGGGTTCTAAATATCCTCCAGTGTTGTCGTTACCATTGTCACTGCCAGTGTCAATCCGGATTTTCAATTGGTCTGTGCCAAAGAAGCTTGTATTTAAGTCTATAGCAGCTCGATAAAGCACCGTAGCATTTGGGTCAGAACGAGCAATTTCTTGACCTGTGGTACTAATGATGCGTTCTCCATCAAATCCTCCTGCGTTCACCGCCATAATGATTTGACCAGTTAGTTTGGTGGTTGTGGAGAACTGATTTGCTTCTAATTCTGCGGTGTGAGCTTCTAAAGTATCTACACGACCCCGGAGTGAAGTTAGTTCTGTCGCAAATTCCTCTTGCAAGCGCTTAATAATGGCTAAATCATCTGTGTTTACTAAGTCAGTAGTTGCCGTCACAATCAGTTCGCTAATTTTCTCCAAACAAGCATTCAAACCTGCTGCAAACTCATATCTTGTCAAGGTTCGATTACCCTGGTAGACATTATCTGGATACCCCGCAATACAACCATATCGCTCAACTAGCGATTGTAGGGCTTGAAAAGCCCAATCTGTAGGTTGCACATCTCTTAGTTGAGACACAGAGGTAACTTGTGCTATCTGACTAGCTATTTGGTTATTATTATCTTTATTTTCTTGTGCTTTTTGAACAAGAATAAAAGAAAGCGGTGAAGTTTGACCACGATGAGCAGTTGTTGTCGTCAGGTGAGAAAGAGAAGTCACCTGCTTGTTATGAACAGCCGACAGAGCAGTCTGATTTTGGAGAATGCTAACTGGAACTGGCTGTGGGATTTGGGTGGTACTTACTGAATTTGTTTGTAATGTCCTCATGGTGCTAACTTTTGCTACTGGAACAGTAGAACTGGCAGCAACAGAAATAGCCTCATTAGTGATAACATCTTCAGCGCTGACAATAGTATATTTTGATGTTTCAGCTAAAGCAGGAAGACTGAGGACAACTAGACTGAGGATACTTAGACCACTGACCAAATTTAAATCCATCTTCAAGGATTGCATCATGAGAGTTAATTCCGGAATAGCACAAGTTATTGTCGCGTCTTGTAAAAAAGTACAAGATTTGAATGAATCCACTACCAGGACAATCTTACCTTTTGTTTGACCCTCTAAATACTGACAAATAGTTCGTTATGTGCAAATTTTAAGAAGGTACAACTTTTAGCTAAACCGAAGTATTTAAGTGCTTTTACTTTTCTGCTCGATGACAAAAAGAAGGGTTTTTGGAGTTACTGTTTGTCCTATTATTCCATGAATAAAACCCATAAAATATGTTATTTGTCAATATTTATAAGGCTGGATAATGGGCTGAACTGAGCCGTATTGACCTATCTATATACTGCCTTCCAGGAGTTCCAATACATTCCCATCTGGATCAGTGAAGCAAACAATAGTGGCATTTGTTCCGGGTAATTTTTGAGGCTCAGACAAGAAAGTTACGCTCTGTGTCTTTAAGTTTTCGTATACCTGATAAATGTTGTTGGTGAGAAGGCATATGCGAGCCACGCCGGTATGGTTGAGATGAGAATAAGGTTTTCCTTCTGTTTTGGGATCAAGGAATTCCACAAGATCAATTCGAGTTGCTCTTGGCGTATTTTCTAACACTAAGTGGACTCCTCGAAGTTTAGCACTTGGTAATCCAAATGCTTTAGCCATAGCTGTGCTGCTCATCCCTTCTCTAAAATCAGTTACAACTCTAAAGCCAAGCATTTTGTAGAACTCTAATGAGCGGTCAAGATCAGTACAATTTATATTGCAGTGAAAAATTCCTTCAATCATTGTCAAACCAGTAGCTCCTATTTCGGCAACTTCTTGGTTTCCCTCAGTCAAGGCCGCAGCTCCAGCTTCAGCAACTTCTTGATCTTGACTACCAGAACCACCACTAACGCCAATAGCTCCCACAACGACACCGTTTTGCTTCAGGGGAATACCTCCAGCAAAAATCATGACTTTACCGTTGTTAGATACATGAATTCCAAAAAATTCTCCACCACATTGACTATGTTCTGCTAATTCTTTGGTGGAAATATTGAAAGCACGTGCAGTATAAGCCTTCTTAATGGCAATGTCAACACTGCCAATCCAAGCTTCATCCATACGCACATGAGTAATTAAGTTACCTCCAGCATCTACCACTGCTATATTCATAGGCTGACCAATTGCGATCGCCTTGTTTTCCGCAGCAACAATTAGCTTTTGTGCATCTTTGAGTGTAAGCATGACAATTAGTTGTTTAGTTGGTTAAGTTTTGCTGTTTTTTCGCTACGTTCAGTAATATTTAGTTCAAATCAAACCCTGTTCTCAATCTCTCCTCTTGTGTACCCTACCAAGGTTCTTCAAGAACAGCTGTCATACCGCCATCTACAAACAGTTGCGTACCTGTAATGAAAGAAGCCTCATCGCTAGCTAAGAAAGCGGCTGCATAACCAATATCCTCAGGAGTACCGAGCCGCTTCATTACCTGCCTTTTTTCGACTAAATGTCGTTGCTCAACAGGGTTGTCGTAGCTACTGAAGAGGTTCTCAATCAGAGGCGTCCACACCCAACCAGGGGCGATCGCATTTACCCGAATGGTTGGACCATAATCAATGGCCATGTTACGCGTCAAAGCAGTAATTCCACCTTTTGAGGCTGTATAAGGTGCTACTCCATTGACTGTAGCATGAGAGTGTACAGAAGACATATTGATAATCACGCCCTTCCCCACAGCCTGCATATGAGGAATAGTATATTTAGAGCAAAGAAATGCACCTTTGAGGTCAATAGCTAAACAACGATCCCATTCAGAACTCGTTGTTTCTAACACTGACTTATAAGTTCCAACACCTGCATTGTTGACTAGAATATCTACTTGACCATAAACATTAATTGTTGTTTGTACCATTGCTTTAACTTCATCTTCGTTTGAAATATCGCAAGAGATGAAGATAGCTTCACTACCTTTGTGGCGAATCTCCTCAGCAGTTTGCTCACCTGTTTTAGCATCCCTAGCCACAACAACAACTTTAGCTCCTTGTTGAGCAAAAATTGTCGAAATTCCCCAACCAATGCCTTTTGATCCACCAGTCACAATGGCAACTCTATCTTTTAGCTTCATGATTCAGCCTCACTAAATTAATAAAACTGGTTGAAAAACACATGTATTCAACTTCTTTTACAGAAAAAGGAGAGTTGAATACTTCCCAAACTGTTGAGAATAATTTTTGTGTTTATATATGGTAAATTCCAAGAGAATATCAATGCTCTACAAGTCCATTAAGAGTAATACGATTTACACCTTCTCCTTGGTAAGCAACAGCGACTAATTCTGTTTCAATGACCTCACTAGGTTTCATGATTACTGCTGTACCGTTTTTAACAGCATTATTGATTCCAGAAGGAGGAAAACTAGTGAATGGCTCAAGACCACAATTATATGTACGCCCGTACCAAGGATAATTATCGTGACCACCATAGACCTGCCACATCCAAAGATATTTAAACAGCTCTTTGTCCCAAGCCATTCCGAAGCCTACATTTAACCTTTGATTGGTTATACCGTACCAACCTTCAGTTAATTCTTTAAAAAAGACTATATCAACTGATTTGGTTTCCCTAGAGAGTACATGAGTAACATCTTGCATGACTCCAGTACGTCGGTTCTTGACCTTGGGAAAATCATAATCCCCTCCTGGTTCCCACAAACCATTTTGATGATAAGCCATCACTTCTACTTTGGAGACTGGCGTCTGAACTATGCAACTATCATCGAGAAAAGGTTCTCCAATAGCAGGGTGATGACCCCACATTATGGCGAATTCACCCATTGACTCATTAGACAGACGTTCCTGGATAAATAAGGCAGCAATACCGCGTTTGAGTGACATCTTACGCTCAAGTATTAATGGTGAACGGTAAAGATGTACACGCATGTGTAACGTGACTTGGTCTTGACTGTTTTCGGTAATAGTAGCTTCAAAGGGCAAAAGTGCTACTTCACCATGCAGACCTTGAAAAGCTCCCATGTACGGTTCCGCAGCCCATCCTGCTGATGGTAATATCTCTTGCCAACCACCATAGTAGTTATCGTGAAAAGCTCCTTCGGGCAACGCACTGGTAGCAACAAACGGGCGTCGCATAGGAATTGGTGATTGCCACAAAAAATCTAAGTCATAAGGTTTATAGGTGAACTCAAATATGTCTGCACCTTTATCCAATAGTATTCCGACTCTTAATAATTCATTTTCTAGGTATGCAATTTGCATACTCTTGTAAGTATAATCCAAACTAATGCGACAACCCTGTTTTCTTCCGTGCGTGTACATAAGTTACACTCTATACTTTTTCTGAGGTGCTATTACTTTGAAATACTATTTAGTTTCATTACATCAAGCTTGACCGGGTTTTTTGATTGAACAAATAATAATCTTGTTATATTTTTGCAATTGAGAGAGATTTTAACCAGTAAAGATTCGGAACTTAAGAACGAACTTAAGATTTGAAGCTATCAAAAATACCAAAATCAGTACTCATTATCAACTACGTACACTAGAACAGATGCAAATTTTATTAGACATCTCCGAAAAAAATATAAAAGCTTCTATAGATAGGGTTAAGATTTAATTTTTGAAGATGTCTATTCCTTTTCCTTTCTCTCTTGATTGAACTGTATCGCCTCCCATTTATATTTTGCTTTCCTTCTCACAGTTTCGAGCATAAAATTTGAGTCTGACTAAGTTCTTCCTTAATTAGCTGATGTTTCCTTGCTAAAAATTACTGAAATTAGAAAGCTAAATAATTAGAATACCAGTGTTGATTAATAAAAAGGTAATCTCAAAAAATTGGGTTACTCTGTGGGTTATACCAAAATTTGGTTGGCGTTTAAACTCAAAATCATACTGGTAGTTTTAGAAGTTTAACAATCAATAATCCAACGAGGTATAAGAATGACAACTGATTTAACGAGTTTCGACACAATATTCACCCATCAAATGGCTGATGTCAATGGTGTACGTCTTCATTACGTAATCGGCGGTCAAGGAGATCCAGTGGTTTTACTCAGTGGTTGGCCTAATACCTGGTATCAATGGCGACGAGTTATGCCAGCCTTAGCCGAACGCTATACAGTGATTGCAGTTGATATGCGAGGTCTCGGTGACTCTTCAAAACCAACCAGTGGTTATCGGAAAAAGAACGTAGCTGAAGATGTTTATCAGTTGGTACGCCAACTTGGATTCCAACGTATTTTCCTCGTTGGAATAGATATGGGAGTAGCAGTCACCTATGCTTATGCAGCTGACCATCGTGAGGATGTGCGTCGGCTAGTACAAATGGAAGGAACTGTTCCAGGATTTGGTTTTGAGCAACTCATGACGTTCTCACCAGAAACTTCCCGCGAGGGAGGTATCTGGCACATCCCATTTCACATGGTTCCTGATCTTTCAGAGGGGCTGATTGCAGGGAGAGAAAAGATGTACCTTACTTACTTCTTTACACGCTTTGCCTACAATACGACCGCGGTCACTGAGGCTGAGATTGACGAATATGTTCGTACCTTTGCTTCTCCGGGTGGAATACGTGGTACTTGTGAGTACTACCGAACAATCTTTGAAGATGTGGAAGACAACAAGGAAAGCGCCAAGGTAAAACTCCAAATGCCCGTGTTAGCACTGGGAGGCAAATATGGTTTAGGAAAACGTCCCTTGAATTCAATGCAGGCTGTTGCTGAAGATGTTCGTGGTGATGTACATGAATATTGTGGACACTATATGCCTGAAGAGCGTCCAGAATATGTCATTGAGCAGTTGTTAAACTTCTTTGGTGAGGAGTCATATTCCTCAAAGTAAACTAAAAGTAAAAAGGTATATTTAAGCATAGTAGCGGAAGTTCTCACCGGAAACCTTCCGCTATTATGCTGATAGGCGATCGCAAAGGCAAGAAACTACTTTAAGTAATAAAATCCCCCTTCACGGATAAAATCGCAGAGGGGGTAGCAAGATGTCCAGACCACAAAAATTTATTGAGTACAGGTGAAAAGTAAAAGTACTCTCATCATTCAGATGAAATCACAAAGACATCATATAGGATTCCTATTTGATTTTTGAACAAAACTCAGTACACATCTAGCTTCCTTTTTTTTCTTTCTTTCCCTATTGCCTATTGCCTATTGCCTATTGCCTGCCTCCACGAGTAAATTCATTAATCAAATCAGATTGCTAT
>NZ_JBHFLM010000049.1:0-9579 GCF_041928655.1 Pelatocladus sp. BLCC-F211
TAAGTAAGTCGGTGGGAATAAATCGAACTATGTTAAGGAATGTAAAAAATTGGGAATTAAGTTCGTAGTAAGGACTTCAGTCCTTATTTGAGGACTAAAGTCCTCACTACAAACCTTGAATTATTTCCGCCGTTCTACTTAATTGGTAATGGGTAATTGGTAATTGGTAATTGGTAATTGGTTAGTTGTTGGTGGTTCTTTTCTTCCTTGTCCACGCCACGTGCTACAACGCTCTTGACCCGACGCCAGGTACTACAACGGAGGGAACCTCCGCAACGCGCTGGCTCGGAAACCCCCGCAACGTACTGGCTCCGCAACGCAGTGGCTCCCCTTGTCCCCCATGTCCCCGATCCCCATTACCGCTTCTTAAGTGTAAAAAAGAACGTAGTACCCACACCTAACTCTGATTCTACCCAAACTTCTCCTCCATACATTTCTACAATTTTTTTTACTATGGCTAATCCAATACCAGTACTATCTGAGTTTTTGTTGTCAGATAGTTTTTGAAAAATTTTAAATATGCGCTCAAAATGTTCTTTTTCAATACCAGGGCCATTGTCTTTAACACTAATTTGCCAATACCCATTCTTCTCAGTACAAGCAATTGTAATCTTACCCTGTGGTTTATCAATGAATTTAATAGCATTACTCAATAAATTTTGAAAAACTTGTTCTATACGAGTTTTTTCACAATCAACTATAGGTAATTCATTACTTATATCTATTTGAATATTTTCGATGGGTTCGAGTAGTTCAGTTACTTCTGTGACGACATCATTTAAATTTACTCGCCTGATTTCTTCTTTAATGCGTCCAATTCGTGAGTATTGTAATATCGCATCTATTAAACTATATATTTTTTTAACTCTAGCAATTAGCAGATTAATTAATTCCTTACCTTCATCGTCCAACTTGTCTGCATAATCGGATAATAACCATTCTGATAATGAGCTAATTCCCCTGAGCGGTGCTTTTAAATCATGGGAGACTATATATGCAAAATCGTTTAACTCTTTGTTAGTACTTTCTAATTCTTTTAATAACAACGCCATTTTTTCTTGAGACTGCTGACGTTGAACAACTTCTTGTTGGAGTAGTTCATTAGTTTTGGCAAGTTCTGTTGTGCGTTGTTCTACCAATTCTTCCAAATGTTCTTTATATTGGCGTAACTCTTGTTCTACTCGTTTACGTTCTATAATTTCTGTTTGTAAAGCGTTAT
The DNA here is from genome assembly GCF_041928655.1 of Pelatocladus sp. BLCC-F211. Taxonomy (NCBI): domain Bacteria; kingdom Bacillati; phylum Cyanobacteriota; class Cyanophyceae; order Nostocales; family Hapalosiphonaceae; genus Pelatocladus; species Pelatocladus sp. BLCC-F211. The sequence continues at coordinate 1,220 of NZ_JBHFLM010000049.1, forward strand.
TCGCTGCTTCTAGTTGCGCTGGGCTAGGAAGGGCTAGTGCTTGAGGTACTAAAGGTATTAAAGTTAAAGCAGTATAAAAAGAAACTATAGCGGTGATAATTTTAATGGTACCTGATAACCAATAATCAGGATGCCACAGTGTCCACACTCCCATAATATGGGTAGTACCACAAGAGATAATAAAAGCTCCAAACAAGAGAAAAATACTCTTGAATGGCACATCTTTTCTTTTACGGACAAAATAAATCAGTGTGAGTGGGATTGAGTAATAAGACAGGGCAATGAGCGAATCTGCTAAGATATGTAGCCATACTAACTCTGGCATCCATAGGTAACAATGACCATGTGGGATAAAATTCCCGCTATAAAAAAAGCTACTCACAAAATCCACAGTAAAATCTCCGGTACATTTGAATTTACGTACCATATAAAAAGTGATAGATCATCTATTTTAGGAAACATTTTTTGTCAAAATAAACAAGTTAATGTGAAAAAATATATTTCTCATAATGACTGTTTGGGTTAGTGGTTAGTAGTAATTGATAACCCTTAACCCTTAACCCTTAACCCTTAACCTTTAACCCTTAACCCTTGACCCTTGACTATTGACTAATGACTATTGACTTTCTCAGTCACCTTAACCCCAGTCAACGCCGCGCCGTTGAACACTTTTGTGGTCCTTTGCTAGTTGTTGCTGGTGCAGGTTCCGGTAAAACACGAGCGCTGACTTATCGCATTGCTAATCTGATTTTGCAACATCGTGTTGATCCTGAAAATATCCTAGCAGTGACTTTCACCAACAAAGCCGCGCGGGAAATGAAAGACCGGATTCAGAAGTTATTTGCTGAACAGTTGGCGATCGCAGAATTTGGTGAACGTTTTGATCTACTGCCAGAATACGATCAAGCCAAACTAAAATCGCGAGTTTGGCGCACTTATGTCAAAGATTTGTGGTGTGGTACTTTCCACAGTTTATTTTCTCGGATTCTCCGCTTTGATATCGAAAAATATCAAGACGAAAAAGGACGCCGTTGGAATCGTAATTTTTCCATTTTTGATGAATCCGACGCTCAGAGTTTAGTTAAAGAAATCGTTACAAAACAGTTAAACCTGGACGATAAAAAATTTGAACCACGTTCAGTACGCTATGCCATTAGTAACGCTAAAAATAAAGGTTTATCACCTCAAGATTTTGAGAGAGAACAACCAAATTACCGTGGAAGAGTGATATCTGAAGTTTACAATAGATATCAAGATCGGCTAGCAGAAAATAATGCCCTGGATTTTGATGATTTAATTCTTGTACCTGTAAAATTATTTCAGCAAAACGAACAGGTGTTGGGTTATTGGCATCGCAAATTTAACCATATATTAGTAGATGAATATCAAGATACCAACCGGACTCAATATGATTTGATTCGGTTATTGGTAACGCATGGTGAAACAAATAAGCATAACTGGGATTGGAGCGATCGCTCAGTTTTTGTCGTCGGTGATGCCGACCAATCAATCTATTCTTTTAGAATGGCTGATTTTACTATTTTGCTCGAGTTTCAGCAAGACTTCGGTGATGGTTTACCGGATGATGATACTAGGACAATGGTAAAATTAGAAGAAAATTATCGCTCCTGTGAAAATATTCTTCAAGCTGCTAACGAACTGATAGAAAATAATACCCAACGGATTGATAAAATTCTTCGTGCCACCAGAGGTGCAGGGGAGCAGATTTATTTTTTCAAAGCTGATGATGAAATCGCCGAAGCCGAATTTGTGATCAATCAAATTCGCAATTTAGAAAGAGAAAACCCGGAATTAGATTGGGGAAGTTTTGCGATTCTTTATCGTACCAATGCTCAATCTCGCCCCTTTGAGGATCTTTTAGTTCGCGCGCAAATTCCCTACACTGTTGTTGGCGGGTTAAAGTTTTATGACCGCAAAGAAATTAAAGATGTACTTGCCTATTTAAGAGCGATCGCGAACCCAGCTGACACACTCAGTTTATTACGGGTGATTAACACTCCTCGCCGGGGAATCGGTAAAGCGACTATTGATAACTTAGTTGGTGCTGCTCAAGAATTAGGCACAACTCTGTGGGAAATACTGAGCGATGAAACATCAGTTAATACCTTAGCTGGGCGTTCTGCCAAATCTGTAAATAACTTTGCGGCCATGATTAGTCGTTGGCAAGCAGAACTAGCAACCATGCCAGCTTCGGATATTTTACAAGGTATAGTAGAAGACTCTGGTTATGTGCAAGACTTGATGAACCAAGGAACAGACGAAGCAGAAGATAGAGTAGAAAACGTCCAGGAATTATTCAACGCCGTACTGCAATTTCAAGAAGAAAACGAAGAAGTTTCCTTGGGAGATTTCCTCGCCAGTGCAGCTTTGAGTTCCGATTTAGATAATCTCAAAGAAGGACAAAAAGCCGTTTCCTTGATGACTCTCCACGCTTCCAAAGGCTTAGAATTTCCTGTGGTGTATATGGTGGGGTTAGAACAGGGGCTATTTCCTAACTACCGTTCGATGAACGATCCCTCAGCATTGGAAGAAGAACGCCGTTTGTGTTACGTGGGGATTACTCGCGCCCAAGAAAGATTATTTATCTCCCACGCGCGGGAACGTCGGCTTTATGGTAATCGGGAACCCGCCGTGCGATCGCAATTCCTCGACGAATTACCAGAAGAATTATTAGTTACCCATCGTCCGGGTAGAGTTGCTTACACCAAAACAGCCAACGGTAGTGTACCACAGCGCGGGAATAAAGCCAGACAAAGCGTTACAGAAAATTGGCAAGTAGGCGATCGCGTCTTACACAAAATTTTTGGCGAAGGTGAAATTACACACGTATTTGGTTCTGAGAAAAAAGTTTCTGTAGCAATTAAATTTGATCAACTTGGTCAAAAAATTATCGATCCTCAAGTTGCACAATTGCAACGGGTGGATTAGGGAAGCGAATATCTTAAAGTTGATAAAAACAAAACCATTATCTCAGCTAAAAAGCTGTATTTGATCTTAGTGTCTTAGTGTTTTGGTGAGTCCACTTGCCGTCTTGGCGGTTCCCGTCACGTTCGCGTAGCGTCCCGGAGGGAACTTGGCAAGGTGGCGAACCCGAAGGGTGGTGAAAAAATAATTATTTAAACACCAAGACACTAAGACACCAAGAAACCAGCTTTTTCAAATGCGGCGATCGCTCGTTGATGGTTCACTCCAAAACCCTACCCGACCCCCAATGACTATTCACAACTTTCACTGATACACTTGAAATTTCCGCCTTGTCAAATAATTAGCGCCTATGGTGCATATAAAAAGGGTTGAACTTACCAATTTTAAATCTTTCGGTGGCACTACCTCTGTCCCTCTGCTATCGGGGTTTACTGTCGTTTCTGGACCAAATGGTTCCGGAAAATCGAATATTCTCGATTCGTTGCTGTTTTGTTTAGGACTCGCTAGTTCTAAGGGAATGCGTGCTGATCGCCTACCTGATCTTGTCAACACGACTCAAACTAGCAAGTCTCGTACTGCTGTTGAAGCGATTGTGACGGTGACGTTTGATTTATCTGATCATGAACCAGATGAATTTTTAGAAATGGAACCGATTGTTTCCACTGTCGAAGTCGATACTTTCGACGACGAAACCCCCCCGTACACGGGGGGGACGGAAGGGGGGGTTGAACAAACAGAAGACGAAAAAAATCGCAAACAAAAAATCCGCGCCATAGCTGGTGGAGAGTGGAGTGTCACTCGTAGGCTACGTGTTACTCCCCAAGGAACTTATACATCAAACTATTACATTAACGGAATCTCTAGTACTCTCACAGAGTTACACGAAGAATTAGAACGTCTGCGCGTTTATCCAGAAGGTTACAACGTTGTTTTGCAAGGGGACGTCACCAGCATTATTTCGATGAATGCGCGGGAAAGGCGGGAAATTATTGATGAGTTGGCAGGGGTGGCGTCCTTTGACCGTAAAATTAATCAGGCGAAAGATACTCTGGAAGAAGTTCGGGAAAAAGAAGACAGTTGTCGAATTATTGAAACTGAATTAACTACACAGTGCGATCGCCTGTCGCAAGATAAAGCTAAAGCCGAAAAATACCAAAAACTCCGTACTGAATATCTGGAAAAACAAAAGTGGGAAGCGGTGTTATCTTGGCGTACCCTGCAAAATCATCAAGAAAAGTTAGCGAACCAAATTCAAGCAGGCGATCGCACTTCCACTGAACTTACTGAACAACTCACTCACCTCAACACCCAAATTACCCAAAAAAATCTTGAACTTGAACAACTCAACGCCCGTGTGAAAGCATTGGGAGAAGAAGAACTGTTAGCAGTACAAGCAATTCTGGCAAACCAAGAAGCTGAACGTAAACAACTCCAGCGTCAACAAACTGAACTCGAAACAGCATCCCAAGAAACAGCCAAACGTCTGACTCAAACTCAGCAAGAAATTCAACAGCATCAGCAAACTATAGAACGATTGGTGCAACAACAAAATGTAGAGACGTTACATGTAACGTCTCTACAACAAGAACGGGACGCAGTTCAACAAGAATTAGAAAATTCTCGTCAAGCAGCAGCAGAAATTGCATCAGCTTCGGAAGCGTGGGTACAACAACAAACAGCACTCAATCGCCAAATTGAAACTTTACTCCAAACCGTTGAACCCCAACGCACGGAACAAGCACAGCTAAGGGAACGAAACAACCAACTACAACAGCAAATTCAAGAACAAACCCAGTTAATTCAAACAGTAGAACCAGAAATTGCTGATAAACAATCCCAAATTTCTGATGTAGAGACGTTACATGTAACGTCTCTACAAGAAATCGAAACCTTAACGCCAAATCTCACAGCTACAGAACAAGAATTACAAATTCAACAGGAAACCCAAAAGCGCCTTTTACAAGAACAGCGCGAAAAACAACGCCAGTTGGATAAATTAGAAGCACAAGCGCAAGCACAGCAAGAAGTTCAAGGGACTGGCGCGAGTAAAGTCATTTTACAATCAGGAATGTCTGGGATTTGTGGGTTGGTTGTCAAGTTGGGACGAGTGGAACCGCGTTTTCAACTCGCTTTGGAAATTGCTGCTGGTGCAAGGTTGGGACATATTGTGGTGGAAAATGATTCTGTCGCCGCAGCTGGAATTGAATTATTAAAGCAAAGAAGGGCGGGGAGAGCAACTTTTTTACCGTTAAATAAAATTCAAGCACCCAGGTTTACACCCGACGCCACCCTGCGCTTGGCTCAAGGTTTTATCGGTTATGCTGTAAACTTGGTAGAGTGTGCGCCCCGTTATCGCGATGTGTTCGCCTACGTTTTCGGAAATACAGTTGTGTTTTCCACCTTGGAACAGGCGCGGAAAAATTTGGGACTTTACCGCATTGTCACCCTCGAAGGCGAATTGTTAGAAACTAGTGGCGCGATGACTGGTGGTAGCGTTTTCCAACGTTCGGCGTTACGCTTTGGTAGTGGTGAAGCAGCAGAATCTGACGAAGCGATCGCCCTGAAAAAGCGGTTGGAGGATATAGAAAGAATTTTAGAACGTTGTACTGAGGCGATCGCATCTCTTGCAACTCGCGCCAAACAACTTTCCCAGGAATTAACAGAAGCACGTCAAACACGGCGCGAACAGCAATTACAGCTAGAACAGTTACAAAAAGAAATCAAAACCCTGACTTCGCAGTTAGAAACCACGCGATCGCAACTGAGCCAAAATACCGAAAAGTTAACTTCTGCTCAATCACGTTTGGAAATTTTGGATCGGGATTTACCCGCACAAGAGCAACAATTACAACAACTACGCCACGCACTTGCAGAGTTGGAATCCTCCCAAACTCCCCAGGAATGGCAGCAAATCCAAGCTGTCATTAAAGAACTAGAGCAACAATTACAACAACGTGACCAGACCTTACGGTCAGCAGAACAAAACCTCAAAAACTTAGAAAATCAGCAACAGCGCTTACAGGAGAAAATCCAAGAATCCGAACAGCGTATCATTGAATACCAAACCCAACAAACCTCATGTAGAGACGCGATGAATCGCGTCTCCACCGAAATCACCACCACAGACGAACAAATCTCCCAAACCCGCCAGCGTTTGAGTGAAATGGAAGCGAATTTAGGAGAAGAAAAACAAAAACGCGATCGCACCGAACAGGAATTGCGGGCTGATACCCAGCGTCAACAACAACTAGAGTGGGAAATTCAAAAACTGCAAGAAACCCAGCAAACGCGCCGCGAAGAACTCGCCAACATCCAAGCACAACTGCAAACAGTCGTGGCTGACTTACCATCACCATTACCAGAAGTACCAGATAAAGTCGATTTAGAAGACTTACAAAAAGAATTGCGATCGCTTGCTAAACGCCTCCAAGCAATGGAACCTGTTAATATGCTGGCGTTAGAACAATACGAACGTACGCAAAAACGGTTAGAAGAACTCAGTCAAAAATTGCAAACGTTGGAAGCAGAACGCACCGAATTATTGTTACGAATTGAAAACTTTACCACACTCCGCCAACGTGCTTTTAAAGAAGCATTCGACGCCGTCAATGAAAACTTTAAATCTATTTTTGCCACTCTTTCTGAAGGTGATGGTTATTTACAACTCGACAATCCCGAAGATCCCTTTAGCAGTGGCTTAAACTTAGTCGCCCACCCCAAAGGTAAACCAGTACAGCGCCTTGCTTCCATGTCTGGGGGAGAAAAATCTCTCACAGCCTTAAGCTTTATTTTTGCTCTCCAAAGATATCGTCCCTCGCCGTTTTATGCATTTGATGAAGTAGATATGTTTCTCGATGGGGCAAACGTGGAACGATTAGCTAAAATGATTAAACAACAGGCGCAGCAAGCACAATTTATAGTTGTGAGTTTGCGTCGCCCGATGATAGAATCAGCCGAACGCACAATTGGCGTTACTCAAGCCAGAGGTGCTTTTACTCAAGTGTTGGGTATTAAGTTACAATCATCTAATACGTCGGCTTGAGTTTTTGTTAATAATAGTGTATAGATAAACCGGATTCGAGATCAGGGACTCGGTATAGAATGACCTCTGAACAAATAATTAGGCGTTCCGATATTTTAAATACCCAGGTGATTACCCGTGACAACGGGAAACGGCTAGGCATAGTCAGTCAAGTCTGGGTGGATGTAGATCAGCGAGAGGTTGTGGCTCTTGGCTTACGAGACAGCCTGATCTCCGTGTCTGGCATACCGCGATATATGTACCTCAACAACATCAACCAAATCGGGGATGTAATTTTGGTTGATAACGAGGATGTCATCGAAGACATTGAGGTTGAGGCTTTCAGCAACCTGATAAATTGGGAAGTAATTACAGAAACAGGAGAAGTCTTAGGAAAAGTCCGGGGCTTCAAGTTCAACGGCGAGACTGGGAAAATATATTCTATCACTATCGCCTCTTTAGGACTACCCCAAATTCCCGATTCCTTCCTGAGTACCTACGAACTCTCAATCGAAGAAATCGTCAGCACAGGCCCCAATAGATTAATTGTCTTCGAGGGTGCTGAAGAACGGTTAACTCAGTTAACAGTTGGTGTTCTAGAGCGCCTTGGTATCGGTAAAGCGCCTTGGGAACGCGAAGACGTCGAAGATTACAACTACGCGCCGCGTCAAGTTGCACCTTCCAACCAACTACCAAGCGGAGTCCCAATTGAACCAATTAAACCCAAGATTCGCACTCCCGAACCTGTAGCACAACAGGAATGGGACGAAGACTATTACGAAGAACAACGCCCACCCCAACGGCGGGTGATGGAAGCACGAGCCTACGAGTCCATCCGCTACGAAGAAGAAGAGGAAGACAACTGGAGTGAAGCCACGGGTAAAGATAAGTACGAAGCCCAACCTTACACCGCCAAATCATCATATACAGAAGAATACGATGATTACGACGATGACCTAAAGCGCGACGCTTGGGACGACGAACCACCACAGCCGGTGAACATTCCCAAGAAAGTCAAAGAGAAAATGCCAGAGTACGAAGAAGAAGGCGGCTATTAAATCAGTTAGCATTTTCTTGGTGTCTTAGTGTCTTTGTGTTGAAAAAAGAATATTTGAAACACCAAGGCACGAAGACACAAAGATGAACTGATAACTGACAACTGTCACCCCCCCTTACCCCGCAACCGCTCAACCAATCGGTGCGAAAACTCCAAGTCCTTATCGCGCAGGCGTTCCCGGATTTCCAAAGCAGTTAAGAAGAAATGTAGGTTGGGTTGAGCGCAAGCGAAACCCAACAAAGCCTTGATAATGTTGGGTTACTCTGCGATCAGCCGCGCAGGGCGCGTCTACGTTCCTCAAACGCCAGGTGCTACAACTCTTGGGACCCCCGCAAC
>NZ_JBHFLM010000005.1:0-3679 GCF_041928655.1 Pelatocladus sp. BLCC-F211
ATTTAAATTGCCGCATGGCGATCGCCTGTCTGTCAGAATGCCTTGAAGCGCAAATCCCCCACACTACCCCCGCACAAGTCATGTTCAGATGTGTTTGCCCTGTCTGCCCTCCCGCGCTTTGTGCCAGTTGCGTAAGTCCTGAGATTGTCAAAAAACCTTGTATAGGTTTTTTGATAAGAATTTCATCTGCAATATTACCTGCTTCCATTTCATCAACAGGCAAATTTCTATCAAGCATAAAAGCAATCAAATCATCTTTATTGCCTTCGTTATCCAAAATATTATGAATTCCACGAGTCATCTGAAAGTCTGCTGTTCTTTCAGCACTAACAAAAATCGTGTATAAGATATTGAGAGTAGCAGTCCGATTTGCGCTATTGTCAATCTTGTCGTATACAAAGATAATTAGTGAATATCCAAGCCCAAAAATCTTTTGTCGCGCAGATTTAAAAGGACATGATGATTGTGGTTGTTTGATGCTTGTCACCTTAACATCAACCATTAGTGCTGGAAAATCTACGCCACTTGCTGAATTCCCCTCTACAAATTCGTACTGTGATTTCAGATAGAGTTTAAATTTTTGTTCCAAATATGTACCAACAGCCTTACCATCTGTGACACCATAAAGCAATGGTTCTGGGTGTCGAGACTCGGCAGCTGAAAATAGCGCTGCTTCAGTACATAGAGCTTCTATAGTCAAAATTAGCATATTCATAATCAAAATCGTGCCAAGTATCATACCTTAACCTTGAGGTATTTACATACTGTGGCGAAAACTGTATTTGGTAGATGTACGATGCTATCTAGCCAGATATAACCGAGAAAAAAATCAGAGTTGGGACGATCAATTCCACCTTTAGGATAAAGTATAAGCATCCGAAGGAAGATGTTTTACACACAGAAAATTCTATATGTTTTTAATCTGGAGGTTAAAACATCCTGCTAGAGGAGACTTAGTGAATGAACTTAAAAGTGATTTGGGATTTATTCAAAGAAACATTTCACGAATGGCAGGAAGATAAAGCATCGCGGTTAGCAGCCGCATTAGCTTATTACACAATATTTTCTATTGCTCCATTATTAATTATTGTCATTGCGATCGCAGGTGCAGTGTTTGGAGAAGCAGCAGCCAGAAACGCAATTTTTACCCAACTTCAAGGATTAATTGGCCCTGCGGGTGCAGAAGTTATTCAAAATGCAATTGAAAGTGCTAGCCAACCACGAGCAGGAACTATCGCCTCACTGATTAGTATCGTTGTTTTGATTTTTGGTGCGACTGGTTTATTTACAGAATTACAAGATTCTCTGAATACAATTTGGGAAGTGAAACCAAAACCTGGAAAAGTTGTAAAAAACATGGTTCGCCAACGCTTTTTATCTTTCGCAATGGTATTGGCAATTGGTTTTTTACTGCTAGTTTCCTTGGTAATTAGTACAGCATTGGCAGCACTGATTAACTACTTTCAAAATCTATTACCAGGCGTCGATTTTCTTTGGCAAATTGTTAACTTTACTCTTGGTTTTATCATTACCACTTTACTATTCGGGCTAATCTTTAAAGTTTTGCCAGATGCCAAAATTGTGTGGAAGGATGTTTTAATAGGAGCTGCTTTAACCTCACTTTTATTCTCTTTTGGTAGGTATGCACTCGGACAATATCTTGGTAACAACACTTTTGGCTCTACTTATGGGGCTGCTGGCTCAATAGTAGTCATCTTAGTCTGGGTTTACTATACTGCTCAAATCTTGTTTTTTGGCGCAGAATTTACCCAAGTATATGCCCGCAGATATGGTTCTCGCATTATCCCAGCCGATTATGCAGTTTCTCTAAATGAAACAAACAAAGACGACAAGAGGAAACACAGACGCGGGGGATAAGGGGGACAACTTCTCAGTTATCAATTATCAGTTATCAGTTATCAAATTAAACTGTTAACTGTTAACTGATTCATCCCCAATCCCCGATCCCTTAACCTTTTCTCCACAGACCACTGTACAATATGACCGTTGTACTCTGTGACGGACTGTGATTGAGCGTTATACCTTGCCTGAGATGGGCAATTTATGGACAGATGCATATAAGTTTAAAACCTGGTTGCAAGTAGAAATCGCTGTTTGTGAAGCACAGGCGGAATTAGGTTATATTCCAGCCCAGGCGGTTGAAGAAATTAAAGCTAAGGCGAATTTCGACCCCAAACGAGTGTTAGAAATTGAAGCGGAAGTCCGTCACGATGTCATTGCTTTCTTGACAAATGTCAATGAATATGTAGGTGATGCTGGACGCTACATTCATTTGGGTTTAACTAGTTCCGATGTGTTGGATACAGCTTTAGCGTTGCAACTCGTTGCTAGTTTGGATTTGTTATTGCAACATCTGCAAGGATTAATTGATGTCATTCGTCAAAAGGCCAAAGAACATCGCTACACAGTGATGATCGGACGTTCCCACGGGATTCACGCCGAACCCATCACCTTTGGTTTTAAACTAGCTGGGTGGTTAGCGGAGGTGTTGCGCCATCAAGAACGTCTGCAAATTCTGCACAAAACGATCGCTGTGGGTAAAATTTCTGGTGCAGTGGGGACTTATGCCAATATTGAACCACGTGTAGAAGCGATCGCTTGCCAAAAACTCGGACTCCAACCCGATGCAGCCTCAACACAGGTAATCTCACGCGATCGCCACGCTGACTTCGTGCAACAGTTGGCTTTACTTGCAGCTTCTATCGAACGTTTTGCAGTGGAAATTCGCAACCTCCAAAAAACTGATGTTTTGGAAGTTGAAGAATTCTTTGCCAAAGGGCAAAAAGGCTCTTCTGCTATGCCTCACAAGCGCAACCCTATTCGTTCCGAACGCCTCACAGGTATGGCGAGAATCATCAGAAGTCATGCTGTTGCAGCTTTAGAAAATGTTGCCCTTTGGCATGAACGGGATATTTCCCACAGTTCTGTAGAACGAGTCATTTTACCAGATGCTTGCATTTTGACACATTTTATGATTATGGAGACGACTGACTTGATACAGAACCTACTGGTTTATCCAGAAAATATGGCGCGGAATATGAACGTTTATGGCGGTGTCGTCTTTAGCCAAAGAGTGTTACTCACTTTGGTAGACAAGGGAATCACTCGTGAAGAAGCCTATAAAATCGTCCAAGAAAATGCTCATACCGCTTGGAACAAACCGGAAGGCAATTTCCGCGAGTTGATTAGCAAAGATCCGCGTGTGACTGCAAAATTATCATCAGCAGAAATTGCAGCGTGTTTTGATCCACAGCACCACTTGCAGCATTTGGATCAAGTGTATCAACGGTTAGGGATTTAGTGATTAGTAGGGGTGTAAAGGTGTAGGGGTGTGGGGGTGTAGGAGGAGTTATATTTTAACGAGTGCTTGGAAATCTCTGGCCTATTCCCTGTTCCCTGTTCCCTATTTCTCTATTAATTACTTTTTGTGAATCTGTTCGTAATTAGCTCTCAAGGACTTGTAATAATTACTGGACATATAATAGATGCACAAACACAAGCTTGATAAATTCTCCTTATAAACCTCGTCCATCTTGAAAAGAGGAGTTTTTCAAAAAGGACATTATGTAGGTTGGGTGGAACGGAGTGTAACCCAACATTAACCAGACTATAATGTTGGGTTTCGCTGTCGCTACACCCAACCTACAAAACTACAGTT
>NZ_JBHFLM010000050.1:0-94796 GCF_041928655.1 Pelatocladus sp. BLCC-F211
TAAGTAAGTCGGTGGGAATAAATCGAACTATGTTAAGGAATGTAAAAAATTGGGAATTAAGTTCGTAGTAAGGACTTCAGTCCTTATTTGAGGACTAAAGTCCTCACTACAAACCTTGAATTATTTCCGCCGTTCTACTTAGACGCGCAAGCAATTACTGATGCTTTGGTTGCAACTATGGGTACTAAACCGGAATGGGTGACTGTACATATTGATGAGTTTGAAAGAGAAAATTGGGCTGTAGGTGGTGTTTTAGATATTGATAAAGATGCTGAAAAACATGTGGAGAAGGGTGTATAAAGTTAAATCAAAAGTAAAATTTTAAAAGTTAAAAGTAAGATAATTCACTTTTGGCTTTATTTGGTAATAATATATGCAAAAAAATCTATTTGATTTGTCTGAGAAAGTAGCAATTGTTACTGGCTCTGGGCGGGGTTTAGGAAAAGTGATGGCTGTGGGTTTGGCTGAATTGGGTGTGAAAGTGATTGTTGGCGATCGCAATTTTGAGGAAGCAAAACAAACCGCCCAAACTATCACAGCTTCTGGAGGAGTTGCAAGTGCAACTTTTGTTGATATTTCTGAGAGTGACAGTTGTAATGATTTAATTCAGTTTGCAGCTAATGAGTTTGGACAAGTTAATATTCTGGTGAATAATGCTGGAATTGACATTATCAAACCCGCAGAAGCAGTTTCTGAGTCTGAATGGGATGAAATTTTGAATGTGAATTTGAAGGGACATTTTCAATGTTCGCAATTTGCTGCTGTCCAGATGATGAAGCAAAAAACGGGTGGTTCAATTATTAATATTTCCTCAATTGCTTCTGTTGTCGGTATTCCTGGTTTAGTTGCTTATAGTGCTGCGAAGGGTGGAATTAACCAACTGACACGTGTAATGGCCGTGGAATGGGCCTCGAAAAATATCCGCGTGAATGCGATCGCACCTGGTTACTTTGAAAATATCATGCTCGGTGCAAATGCAGAACATGAAAAACTTGAAAAGCAAAAACAAATTATCACTTTTACACCAATGGCGCGTCGTGGAAAGCCAGAAGAATTAATTGGCCCATTAGTTTTTTTAGCTTCCGATGCATCTTCTTATATTACTGGTGCTGTTTTATTTGTAGATGGTGGATACACAGCAGCTTGAAGTAAAGAAGACAAGGGGGACTTATCAGTTATCAGTTATCAGTTATCAGTTATCAGTTATCAGTTATCAAATTAAACTGTTAACTGATTCATGACCAATGACCAATGACCAATAACAAATGACCAATGACAAATGATAAAAATTCTCTGTTTCAAAAAATTGAATCAGTTCGTCGTCGCAGCAAAATCCAGGATACTCACATCACTCTCGCACATGGTAGTGGTGGGAAAGCAATGCGCGATTTAATTGATGATGTTTTTGTCAGCAAGTTTGATAATCCAATTCTTTCACAATTAGAAGACCAAGCAACTTTTGATTTAGCGAGTCTTACCCAACAAGGAAATAAACTGGCTTTTACAACTGATTCTTATGTTGTCGATCCTTTATTTTTTCCTGGAAGTAACATCGGAGAATTAGCCGTTAATGGTACTATCAATGATTTAGCGGTAAGTGGTGCTAAACCTCTATATCTTAGCTGTAGCGTTATTTTAGAAGAAGGCTTATCAATAGAAACATTACGCCGTGTTGTTACTAGTATGAAAATTGCAGCCAATAAAGCTGGCGTACAAATTGTTACTGGTGACACCAAAGTTGTGCATCGTGGCGCAGCTGATAAATTATTTATTAATACAACAGGTATTGGCGTAATTCGTGCAGGTATTTCTATTTCTGCTCATAATATTCAACCTGGAGATGTAGTCATAGTTAATGGTGAAATTGGTAATCATGGTACAGCCATTCTCATCGCTCGTGGAGAATTAGCATTAGAAACGAATATAGAAAGTGACTGTCAGCCATTACATGATTTAGTCAAAACAATTCTTGATATTTGTCCTGAAATTCATGCAATGCGGGATGCTACACGTGGCGGTTTAGCTACTATATTAAATGAATTTTCCCTCAGTTCTAATGTCGCAATTCGCCTTGATGAACAATCAATTCCAATTCGAGAAGAAGTAAAAGGAGTTTGCGAAATTTTAGGTTTAGATCCATTGTATTTAGCAAATGAAGGAAAATTAGTTGTAGTAGTCAAAAATGAACATGCTGACACAGTTTTATCAGCCATGAAATCCCACCCAGCCGGAAAAGATGCTTGTATAATCGGGGAAGTAATTCCCTCACCAGCAGGAATTGTCTTATTAAAAACTCTTTTTGGTGCTGAACGAATTGTTGATATGCTTGTCGGCGATCAACTCCCACGAATTTGTTAATAATATTTATGTAGAAACGTTGCACTGCAACGTCTCTACAATTTTGTGGTTTGTTCAGCAAAAACATTTTTGACAAATCATAATTAAAAAAAATAGCAAAATAAAAATGCACGAACTAGGAATTACCCAAAATATCGTAGCAATTGTATCCGAACATGCTCACGCTTCAAAAGTGAAACGAGTACTATTAGAAATAGGCAAACTTTCAGCCATCATGCCAGATGCAATCCGATTTTGTTTTGACATTTGTTCCCAAGGAACAGTTTTAGAAGGAGCAAAATTAGAAATTTTAGAAATAGCAGGCTTAGGTAAATGTCGCCAATGTGGTGCTGAAATTCCTCTAGAACAGCCCTTTGGTGAATGTAAATGTGGTAGCAAACACATAGATTTAATTGCTGGTCAAGAACTGAAAATTAAAGAAATTGAAATAGAGGAAATATGTGTGTAACTTGTGGTTGTTCTGATGATAATGGCGCTAAAATCTCTAATTTAGAAACAGGTACAGTAACGTCAATGGATGTCAACGAGCATAACTATCATCATGCTCATCACACCCACACTTTACCGGATGGCACTATCATTACTCATTCTCACAGTCACGATCATACTCACCAAACAGCATCACATCTTCATGCCAAAATCCATGGCACAACAATATCATTAGAACAAGATATTTTAGCTAAAAATAACTTAATAGCTGCTCAAAATCGAGGATGGTTTAAAGGCAGAAATATCCTCGCATTAAATCTTATGAGTTCTCCGGGTGCTGGTAAAACTACCCTCTTAACTCGCACCATCAATGATTTAAAAACCCAGTTAAATATTAGTGTGATAGAAGGCGATCAAGAAACTATCAACGATGCAAAAAAAATTCAAGAAACAGGCTGTAAAGTTGTTCAAATTAACACAGGTACAGGCTGTCATCTTGATGCAACCATGATCGAAAAAGGACTACAACAACTTAATCCGCCACTAGACTCAGTTGTGATGATTGAGAACGTTGGTAATTTGGTTTGTCCGGCTTTATTTGATTTAGGAGAAAACCTCAAAGTCGTGATTCTATCTGTGACAGAAGGGGAAGATAAACCAATTAAATATCCTCACATGTTCCGTGCTAGTGAAGTGATGCTTCTCACTAAAATTGATTTGCTACCTTATGTCCAATTTGATGTGCAAAAATGTATAGAGTATGCCCAGCAGGTCAATCCCCAAATTCAGATTTTTCAAGTTTCAGCATTAACAGGAACTGGGCTAGAAAATTGGTATGAATGGCTAATTCAAAAAGCGGCTAATCTTTGAGAGGGAACAGGGAATAGTGATTACTGTGAGTTTGTAGTTGACTTTGCGATCGCCTGTAACTGCAAACCCTGTGGATAACTTCCTTCCTCTTTAATTCGCTTAATCTCAGCATCAGTGATCCGCAAACCCAGATTTTGCGCCAGTGTTCGGACAATATCCCCTCGGTCAATGATACCCGCAACAGCACCCGCAGGCGAAAGCACGGTAACGCGGGGTAAATGTTCGTTTTCCAGCTTGTTAATAATTTCCGCGATATTAGTTGATTCTTCAACACTAGGAATTTCCGTCAAGGGATGCACGATCGCATTCACAGTCTTGGTTTCCCATTCACTTCTTTCTACTGTTCGCAAGTCATCAATGGCAACCATACCCCGATAACGTCCATCGGATTCAGCAAAATAAACCTGTACAGGAGTTGTTTCTAATAAATATAAATCGGCGAATGAACGTAAAGTCTGGTTAGCATCGACTATGCGAAAATTGCGAGTCATGGTGTCACTAGCTTTTAACTTTAACAAGGTTTCTTGTAAAATCGTGACGCGATCATAAGTCGTGGCGTTGCGGATACCAAACCAACCCAATAAAGCAATCCACAAACCCGTAACTAGTTCACCTGTAAAATAGTCTACTGCCAAGCCCAGAGCGATCGCAGCATAACCTAAAATTTGTCCTGTTTTTGCTGCCCAGTGTACGGCTTGAAAGCGATCACCTGTAGCTTTCCATACTGCTGCTTTTAACACCTGTCCTCCATCTAAAGGTAAGCCAGGAATCAAATTAAATAAGGCTAAGACTAAATTAATTCTCGCTAAATCTCCAATCATGATTCGCAGCGAGCTAGTATCAGGTAATACATCAGCCCCCAGCCGTAACAGCAAAAATAGGGCAATACTAACTGCTGGGCCAGCGATCGCCACTTGAAAGGCTTTACCAGGAGTTTTCGATTCTTCTTCAATCGCAGCAATCCCACCAAACAAAAACAAAGTAATAGAATTAACTTTAATACCTTGCGATCGCGCCACCAAGCTGTGACCCAACTCGTGTAACAACACTGAAGCAAACAGCAGTAGTGCCATGGCTACTCCTGCACTCCAAGCCCAGACAGTCCCTAATTCCTGGTAAGCTACACCAAAGTTAAGGGTTGCCAACCCTAAGATCACAAACCACAAGGGATCTAAAAATAGAGGAATGCCAAATAAAGACCCTATTCGCCAATTTGTATTTGTTTGCATTTTTATTTCCTAAAATATTAAATTTTGTCAAGCCAAACTATATATATTTCTAGAATAGACAATTACAGCCAAGCACAATAAACTCACAAAACAAAAACAGCAGACACAGCCCATCCCAAGGTTTAAACATCTGCTGCTTTTGTATTACACCAAAATTTCTGATCAAATAACACCCAAGTTGGTCAATCCCAAAACAGCACCAACACCAAGAATGTGACCCGCAGCCATCGCAGCTAAGAATGTAGCAACACTAGGATTATTGAAAACTGAAGGGAAAGGTAATGGCATTTTCGGACCCACGTGAGGATACCAAACGACGCGGGGAATAATCAAAAGACACAACAGACAAGCGCCGGTAATATACAAAAATTCCGTAAAACCCCATGTGGTGTAAGTATTGGGGACAGTGCTTTGAACGGCTAATAAAATTGATGAAATCACAATTGTTTTTCCTGTTTGAATAAATGATTTAGCTGTAGAAACACGAAATTTCTGATGAAACCTCGCATCTCCACAGCCATTCCATGCTCTATCCAATCAAGTGGTCTATCCTCATTCCTGAGAGAGGTTAGATCCTCTTTCCTGGGTTAGTAGTCCACCACACAGGGGTTTGTAGTAAGGACTTTAGTCCTCTATGAGCGCGGTAGCGTACCCTACCCTACAGGAACGCCTTACGGCGTATGGGTAGACACGGAGTGGCTTCCAAAGGTAGCCGAAGAAGGCGCGTCTACACTACGAACCCAGCATCATTCCTGTGGTCGAGTATTAGGATGACCGAAACAATTGTAAATTTGGAATTGGAAATTCCGAATTTAGTCTAGATCCTACCGATATTTGTCAATCCCAAAACAATAGCAACGCCGATCACATGACCAAAAGCCATAGCAGCGATGAAGGCAGGAACACTCAAAGGTAGTCCAGGCATTTTTGGGCCAACTTTGGGCTTTTCAATTCTGAAACTTAGCAAAACAACCACTAAACAGGTGATGCTAATAATCAGTGCCACTTTAGGACTCCATTCGGGTGTTGGAGGAACTACGGCTGCGGCTGCTAGTAAGATTGATGACATCAAGCTTTTGTCTCCTATAGGAAAAAATTGATGTAGACCACACAAATTATAAGATTGCTAGGGAAAAACTAATTTTTTCTATTGGAAAAAATCTCGGAAATTTTTATGCGGATTAAAATTTGCGGTATCATTCAACCACAACAAGGAAAAGCGATCGCTGATTTGGGTGCGACAGCATTGGGATTTATTTGTGTTAACACTTCACCCCGTTATGTTAATAGCGATCAAATTCGGGCCGTAGTAGAAAACCTGCCAAAGCAAATCGACACCATAGGTGTATTTGCTAACACGTCCGTTGAGCAAATCAGGCAGACTGTTGTTGATGGTGGTTTAACAGGAGTGCAGTTGCATGGAGATGAATCACCAGAATTTTGTCAACAATTGCGTGAGTCTCTACTCCAGGTAGAAATTATTAAAGCCTTGAGGATACGCACAGCCACAGATTTAGACAAAGCAGCTATCTACAATCTCTGCGTAAATACACTGTTACTTGATGCCTATCATCCTCAGCAGTTAGGTGGTACTGGTAAAACTTTAGATTGGCAGATATTACAACAATTTCAGCCCAGTTGCCCTTGGTTTTTAGCAGGAGGACTGACACCCAACAATATTTTAGAAGCTCTAAGTCAAATAAATCCCAATGGCATTGATTTATCCAGTGGAGTAGAACGCGCACCTGGAGACAAAGATTTGGAGAAAGTCGCTGAATTATTTGAGAAATTGGATCGGGGATAGGGGAATGGGGATAGGGGATAGGAGACACGGGGACACACCAGACGCGGGGACGCGAGGACACGGGGACACGGGGACACGGGGAACGGGGATTGGTTATTCTCCTTTGTCTCCCTGCACCCTGCACCCTGCACCCTGCTCCCTTGTCCCCGATCCCCGATCCCTAAAATATCGCCGCTTGGTGACGAATCAAATTGAAGAATTCTTCACGGGTTTTGTGTTCTTCCTGGAATACACCAACCATTGCACTAGTGACAGTCCATGAACCTGGCTTTTGCACACCCCGCATCACCATGCACATATGAGTGGCTTCAATGACAACAGCAACACCTTGCGGTTCTAAGATCGTCTGAACCGCTTCAGCTATTTGGCGAGTTAATCTTTCTTGTACTTGCAAGCGACGAGAATACATCTCGACAATCCGAGCAAGCTTACTCAATCCTACGACTTTTTGATTCGGGATATAAGCAACATGAGCTTTGCCCATAAATGGCAACATATGGTGTTCGCACAAGCTAAAAACATTAATATCTCGGACTAGCACCATCTCGCTATGTCCCTCGTCAAAAATCGCTCCATTGACGATTTCTTCCAAGGACTGGTTGTAGCCACTGGTTAAAAACCGCATGGCTTCTGCCACTCGCTTTGGTGTTTTCAGTAATCCTTCGCGTTCTGGATCTTCTCCTACACCCAACAGTAGTGTCCGTACAGCTTCCACCATCTCATCCATTTGTTCTTCTTGCGGTGGGTGCAAGTCTGGTTCTCGCCCATCATGAGTGTTGCGGTCGGGTCTAGTGGTAATGGCTTCTGTTAAGTCGGGAACCAAAGGAGATTGAAAACGATTGGAACCGTTGGAGCTAGCAATAGTCATGGTATGAGTCTTGAATAAGTTTGAAATATGAATGACTGTGTGATAAAAACAGTGAACAGCGAATAGTCATCAGTGTTTACCGATAACTGATAAGTGTTAAAGGACGCCAGCACTAGGCATCAGGGTCAACTCCTCAATCACTGCTTGCTGTGGCAACAATGCAGTGTGTACAATCGACTGGGCTACAATTTCTGGAGATAGCATTTTTGAGCGATCAAAGTCAGCGCCGACAGTATCCCAGAGTTCGGTATTGACTGCACCAGGACATACAGCAGTAACACGGATACCGTGGGGGCGCTCTTCTTGTGCCAAAGTTTGAGAAAGAGCTAGAAGACCTGCTTTACTAACGCAGTATGCTCCCCAATTGGGAAACGCTTGTTTGCCGGCAATTGATACAACGTTGATGATGGTGCCTGTTTGGCGATCGCGCATTCCCGGCAAGATTCCCATAATACACTGAAACACACTGGTGAGATTTAAATCTAACACCCTTTGCCAGTCAGATAGGGAAGTTTGGGTCAGACTAGCAACATAACCCATGCCAGCATTATTTACCAAAATATCTATATCACCAAAGTCATGAGCGATCGCCTGAATTTGTGCTTGCACTTGGTCTACACAAGCCAAATCCACGGAATAAGCTTTTGCATTCACTCCTCCCGTGTGCTGCACTGCTTCTGCTACTACTGCTAACTTATCAATAGAACGGCTCACCAAGGCAACATCAACTCCTGCTTTTGCAAAGGCCAAAGCAGTCGCTTTACCAATACCACTACTTGCCCCGGTAATCAGGGCGCGTTGTTTCTGCTCAAAACTCATGCTATAAATTCCAAATTCTTTGGCAGATAAAATCACATTGCCAATTACTTTATTCAAATCTTTAAATTTACTCCTAAGATTAAGCAAATCTAAAAAATTGATTAATTATGCCTGACAAATGCCAGTACGGGCATATACTTAATCTGTTTTACCAGACAAAATCGGGATTTTTGTTTGGTAATCAAGGTTGCACCCTTAAGTTTGGTTATTGGCAACAGCACAAGCAACACAAATCACTCTTTGAAACTGAGTTGATTTGCCAATAACGTAAATGCCTATGGTTAAAAAGATTGTTAAAAATCTTTAAGAACCATAGGCAATTATAGCATTGCTGTTATGCTAATCAAGAATTTCAGTATCCTTAGTGGGAAAGTTCAGTAAAAACACCAATTTTGCGGAATTTATCATAACGTAGTTGCCGACGTTCAGCAGCACTGAGACGCCCCAATTCATCTAGATTATCTAATAAAGCACTTTTGAGAATTTGAGCAGTCTTGAGGGGGTCAGAATGAGCGCCGCCAATGGGTTCTGACAAAATTTGGTCAATAATGCCCAAGTTTTTTAGATCGTGAGAAGTCATTTTGAGAACTGCTGCTGCTTGGGGAGCTTTGCTGGCGTCTTTCCAAAGAATAGCAGCACAAGCTTCTGGGGTGATCACGGTATAAACCGAGTGTTCAAACATGAGTACGCGATCGCCAACACCAATACCGAGCGCTCCACCAGAGCCACCTTCACCAATCACTGTACAGATAATTGGTACATCCAGACTAAACATCTCGCGCAAATTATAAGCGATCGCTTCTCCGGCTCCCTGTCGTTCAGCTACCACAGTGGGTAAAGCTCCTGGTGTATCAATAAAAGTTAGAATAGGCATCCCAAACTTATTGGCGTGTTCCATTAATCGCATCGCCTTGCGATAGCCTCCAGGGGTTGCCATACCAAAATTACGGGCAATATTATCCTTGGTATCACGTCCTTTTTGATGACCCAACATCACCACAGGTTGCCCTCCCAAACGAGCAACACCACCAATTAAAGCTGGATCATCAGAACCACAGCGATCGCCATGCAACTCCATCCACTCATCAGTAATAGCCTGAATATAATCAAGAGTACTAGGGCGACGAGGATGACGAGCAACTTGCAGGCGCTGCGATGGCGATAGACTAGTAAAAATCTCCTCACGTAATTGCATAGCACGTGTTTCCAGTTGACGAATTTGACTAGAAACATCGACGCCATTTTCTTCCGCAAGTTGACGGATCTGATCAATCCGATTTGCTAATTCTGCTAAAGGCTTTTCAAAATCCAACAGTAATGGTTTGCGTTCAGTAGTTGCCATATTTTAGGAATAGAGAATAGAGATTGGGGATTGGGGATTGGGGATTGGGAATTGGGAATTGGGCATTGGGGATTGGGAATTGGGCATTGGGCATTGGGAATTGGGAATTGGGCATTGGTAAGAGACTTGTTAAATTATTCTCCCTTGTCCTCCTTGTCCTCCTTGTCCTCCTTTCCAATCCCCGATCCCTGATCCCTGATCCCCGTTGCCCCTTCGCCCCTAATCCCCACTCCCTTGGGGGAGTGGGGGCCCCGAGTTCCCCAGAGGGGGCCCCACCTTCCCCCATCCCTACACCAAAAGCGGTCTAAATCCGTGTTTTACCGATACTTGACCAATCTGCTCCATCTTTTCTACGGTAATCTGATTACGTCCCCAAGAGAAGTTCGTATGCAACTTCTCAAATTCCAACAGCATTGATTCTGCAAAACAAGCAAACAACTGCCGTTCTGGAACATCCATGTTGACAATTTTCATGATTTTCCAGTCAATATCAAGAGAATGTTCCACAATGCCACCATTGAGAACATACACATCAGGATGCTGGATCTTAGTAGCTAAATTTTTTGGATAGCCGCCATCAATCAACAAACAGGGCTTTTTCAACTCTGTCGGATCGATATCCATACCTTTGGGCATACTAGCAACCCAAACTATAATGTCAGCAAAGGGTAATGCTTCTTCCAAAGCTAGGATTTTTCCCCGTCCTAATTCTGCTTGCAAATTTGTGAGGCGTTCTTGGTTACGGGCAATTAGCAGTAAGTCCTTGACATCTGTTTTTGTGTCTAACCAGCGACAAACGGCACTACCAATATCTCCAGTGGCTCCACACACAGCAACAGTAGCATTCGACAGTTCAATCCCTAATTGTTTTGATGCCTGTTCTACTTGTCTACAAATAATGTAAGCAGTGTGTGTATTTCCTGTGGTGAAGCGTTCAAACTCTAGTTCGATGTTGCGGACTTGTTTGAACTGCTCTAAATTAAAATTTTCAAAAATTATCGAGGAGAATCCGCCCAAAGCCGTAATATCTATATCATGCTTTTGAGCAAGAGCCATAGCATTAAGGACTTTACGTGTAGCTGCTTTGATCCGACGGGTTGCCAGCATTTCCGGCAAAAAGCACGATTCTAGGTACTTTCCCTCTATTTTCTGACCAGTGACGCTGGTTACAGTGATGTGATCAACAATCTGAGGCGGGGCGCTGCACCAAAAATCTAGACCTTGATCTGCGTACTCTGGATAGCCTAAGTCTCTGGCTACCGCTTGTGCGTGTTCCAAACTAGTAAGATGTCCGATTAGACCAAACATGAACTGTTCTATTAGGCGTATGCTTTTTTAAAAGCGTGGTGGCAGTGGATTTTGGATTTTGGATTTTGGATTTTAGATTTGGAATTTATGACCTAAATTGGAAACAGCAATGGTCTCATACCAAAAAAACAATCTTCAATCTGTCATCTAAAATCAGAGCGGTTAGTGGAAAAGAAATTACTAACCCTTAAAAATTCTGGATAGTGATTCATACCATGAGCAGATAAAAGTTAAAAGGCCAATCAAAATCAATATTTTAGATTTTAGATTTGCGATTTTAGATTGAATTCAATCCAAAATCCACATGTCCAAAATCACGCTACGTGCTACAACTCTGGAAGAGCAACGCAGTGGCTCCAAAATCTCAAATTGGCACGGTCAAAGTCTTAACCTTTTTCCTTTTAACTTTTACCTTGGGATTACGCGGCTCTGAGTCCGTAAGCAGAAAGACGCATGATATCACGGGTATTGAAGCCAATATTACTTAAGGCTTCACCGTACTGAATCATAAAATCTTCTACCAACGCTTCTTTTTCCATTCCCAATACTTCAGCATCATCAGCGACTTGGTTAAGCATTTGCCAAACAATAGGAAGATTTTGGCGATTTGCTTCTTCTAATTCAGCTTTTGATTCTTCAAAGTGTTCTTTTAACCAAACTTCTCCGAAATTTAGGTGACTGTATTCATCCTTAACAACACCTTCAGTAATTTTACGGGCAAAATCATCAGCAACAGGTATATAGATGTTGTATGCTGCGATCGCAAAACATTCGATAATTAAAGATTGAATTAGCAAGCAAGTAACGATTTTGCCTTCTTGTGCTGCTATTTGAAAATTTTGATGCAATTGGGCAAAAAATTGTTTAGCAAACGACCTATCTGGCGTTACTTGGAGATTGCGTCCACAGGCTTCAAATCCCTTTTTGTGGCGACTTTCCATTTTGGAAAGACGAATTAGATCATCTTTGTGTTCACTCAGCAGTTCAGCAAGTTTCAAATAATTTTCATACGCTTCTTGTTCCCCTTCAATCACGATTGCATTCACCCGACTATAGGCGTCTTTATAGGTTTCGCTCTTGAAATCGATTTCAGCTTGATCTGCTAGCTGCTGCATTGTACGTTCACTCCTGAACATATGATACATTGGATACCAAAATTGTATTTAACCCTATGAAAGTAGGGCAATGGTGATCTCAGGGTGTAAAACACCCAGAGGGTGAATTCCCGGAGGGTATGTGTCAACTAATGAAGGATGAAATCAGTGTAGACCCCCTTTGGGTGGTTTACCGCAGGCTAAGTCACCAGTTAGCAATTGATAACTGATAACTGGTGACTGATAACTGAATCTGCCTTCATCTTTCATCGTTTACCTACACATCCTTATTTTTACTCACTGTGGTTTAATTTAACTTAACAAGTCACTATAGTTTAGATTAGCTGTTGCCGGGAGCGTTAGCGTAGCTCCTGTGGAATGAGCCTCGCTCTAGTAACAAAAAACAAATGGTTGAATCTGAATTCAATTCATGTCCAAGCCACTATGGAATCTTAAATCTTCCTCTTTATGGAGTTTGGGAATACTTTTGTTAGGGGTCTTGATTGTCTTATTACCACTTTTTGTAGTTTTCTTAACATCTTTTACACCGTCTGGCACTACTCCGACTCTGTTCCCTCAAAACGGTTGGTCTTTAGCTAACTACCGTGAAGCTTGGCAACAAGGTAAATTATTGCTGGCATTTGCTAATTCTAGTTTAGTAGCATTGGCTGTCACAGGTTTTCAGATTGTGACTTCTGCATTGGCAGGTTATGCCCTAGCAAGGCTGAAATTTCGCGGTAGACAAGCATTGCTACTGTTTGTGTTAGCAACACTAGTGATTCCCTTTCAATTACTCGTGATTCCGATATTTTTGGTATTGAAATGGGGACATCTAATTAACACTTACTGGGCTTTGATTTTACCAACAGCAGCTAATGGTTTTGGTATCTTCTTGTTACGGCAATACTTCTTAACAATTCCTGTAGAGTTGGAAGAAGCAGCAGCAATAGACGGGGCCAACCGCTTACAAATCTTGTGGCAAATCATCTTACCTCTAGCACGTCCAGCCTTGGTAACGTTGTTTTTGTTCACCTTTATCGGTGAATGGAATGATCTATTTAAGCCGTTAGTATTTACTACAAAACCAGAATTGAGAACTGTACAGCTAGCTTTGGCTGAGTTTCAAGAGCAATTTACCAATAACTGGCCTTTGCTAATGGCGGCAGTAACTATAGCCACTGTACCGATTTTATTGTTATTTCTCCTTGGTCAGCGTCAACTGATTCAAGGTATTGCCACAACAGGAATTAAAAAGTGAATTGATATAATTTTGTATACTTATATAAATTTATACAAAATAAGCGTCTCAAATTGTGCTAGCTATATCAGTATTACTAGGTATACCGATTTTAAATTTTAGAAATTAAATTAGATGGTATAGATTAATGCCTTTTTTCTTGACTTAACAGCGATAATCCATATAATCCACATAGTTTGTTAATCATTAACAAATTGTTGCTAGGATTCAGGTTTGCTTGTCAGCAAATCTCAACAATTCCAGCTTGGAATGTGAAACTATCGCGAATAACTCGAATACTAAAGAATATTAAATATTTAGCTAGCCATAACGAACTGCGTGTTACAAAACGCATGATAATTCTTCTTTTTGCTTTTCTCAAATCATCGCCATTCTCAAACTCCAAAGCCAAAATTGGTTATGCATCTCAGTAATAGCATTGTCAGCCAACAGAGCGATCGCGAAAAGTTTAAGAGGTAAGTGTGAAACAAAGGGTCAAGGAACTTAGCCTTTCACCTTTAAACTTTTACCGACTTACACCCATCAATGTTTAAGATGATGAACGACTAGTGTGCCTCTCCAACTCGGCTAACTAATAAACGAAAACCTCATGAGTAAATCTCCCCAGCAAAATTGTAAATCTCCAATCCTTAGCCTTAGCAACAAGCATTTATGGTTGCTGGTGTTGGGTCGTAGTGGCATCGCTATAGGTGGCATTTTACTAATAGGACTTGTAGGTGGTACTTGGCGGTTATGGAATTTTATCCAGAAAGATTTAACACCGTTAGCAGAAAAAAATCTTACTACTACACTCAACCGTCCAGTCAACCTTGGAGAAGTTAAAGGATTTTCGCTGACGGGAGTAAAGTTTGGAGCTTCAACTATTCCTGCGACACCCACAGATGCAGATCATGTGGTAGTCGAAGCTGTAGAAGTTGGTTTTGAACCATTACAGTTAGTTTTTAAGCATCACCTGAAATTGGATGTCACCCTAGTTAACCCAGACGTTTACGTAGAACAGGATCAACAAGGGCGTTGGCTGACAACCACTATCAAAAAACGAGGTCAGGGCGAACTAATTCAAACAGATTTAGATAAAATACGGTTCCGCAATGCCCAATTGGTATTAGTACCACGCAAGAGAGATATACAAGATACGGGGGAGAAGGGAGACAAGGGAGACAAGGGGAATATAAATCAAATATTCCCAGCGTCTGGTAATCCCAGTTCTCCTTTGTCTCCTCCCCTCTCCTCCCCAGTCTCATTTTCACAAATAAGCGGAACTGCCCAACTGTTAGAAAACAACCAAGTAATTAGGTTGGACTTGACAGGAAAACCAAACAGTGGTGGTAATGTTGGCTTGAAAGGAGATATTCGTCCAAAAACATGGGCTACAAATTTACAAATACGTGGACAAGAGTTGCTAGCCTCTGATGTGACGCGCTTGGTTAAGTTACCACTCGTGCTAGAAGCTGGTCGAGTCAATGGCGATTTGCAGATGCAGTTTCAAATTGGGCAAATTCAGCCGCCGATGTTATTTGGTAGCGTTGATTTGCAAACGGTTCAGTTTCAAGTTCCGAAAGTTCCACAACCGTTTCTCAATTCTCAAGGAAGGCTGCGGTTTCAAGGCACAGAAATTAAACTTGACAATGTGATCGGCAGCTACGGCAAAATCCCATTAATCGCTAACGGTATTATTGACACTAAAGCTGGTTACAAATTGGCAGGGCGTGTCAATGGTGTCAATGTCGCTAATGTGCAAGAAACTCTTAAACTCAAACTACCTGTACCTGTAGCAGGGGAAGTGCAAGCAGATTTGCAGTTTACAGGAAAAACGACCGAACCGATTATTACAGGTATTGTTAATACTAACAAGACAGCCCAGATTGATAAAGTTGATTTTGAAAGTGCGAGTGGTAAGTTTGAGTTTGCACCAAAAGAGGAAGTGATTGTCTTTAAAGACATTCAAGGTAAAGCTAAAGTTGGTGGTGAACTAATCGGTACTGGAAAGGTTGAGTTGGGGACAGTTCCCCGTTTAGATTTTAATTTATCTGCGAAGAATGTTCCTGGTGATGCGATCGCTGTTCTTTACAACTCTCAATCCACTTTAAAAGTCGGTACTGTTTCTGGTACAGCCCAGATGACTGGTAATACCGACAATGTGCAAACAACAGTCCAATTCCAAGCCCCTCAAGCCCAATATCCAGCCACAGGTGAAGTTGTGGTCAATAGCGATCGCACCCTCAATTTTCGTAATGTTGCTTTGAGTGTCGCTGGTGGTAAAGTTCAAGCTGTCGGCAGTTGGAATAATCAGAATTGGCAAGCAGTGGCTGATGCTAATGATGTACAAGTAGAACCTTTTGTCAACCCCAAACAACTAGAAAATATAAATCTTGATGATGCCCGCTTCAACGGTCGTCTGTTTCTCTCTGGCAGTTCTGCACCCTTGAAACTGGCTAAAATTCGCACCGAGAATGCCAAAGTTAAAGTCGCAAATGGTACGGTAGCAGTTTCTAACATCCAGCTGGGGGAAAATATTTTTTCTGCCAAACTGGTAGCCAATGGTGTAAGGTTGGCGCGTTTGCTGAAAAAACCAGCCCCCGCCTTAAAACCAGCATTACAAGCTGCGATGGCGGGTACATTCCAAATATCGGGTAATACAAATAATTTTGACCTCAAAACCCTACGTGGAAATGGTTCAGCCAGTTTAGCTGTTAGCAGTGGGAAAGTAACTGCTACAAATATTCAAGTAGCTAACGGTGTTTATCAGGCACAATTGCAAGCCAAGAACGCTCCGCTACAAGATTTAACACCGTTAATTACGCAATTACACGGTCCAGTTACTGGTGAACTCAACGTAATTGGTTCTGTTGAATCCTTTGAACCACAGACAATCCAAGCTCAAGGTCAAGCAAAACTCAATGTTGCTAATGGCACTTTCACAGCCACAAATATCCAAGTCGCTAACGGTCGTTATCAGGCTGTAGTGAACGCGGCGGGTGTGGCATTAAATCGGTTTCAGCAGGAGTTAGAGGGTGAATTTGGCGGTAAAGCCCAAGTGACTGGGAATTTAGCAAGTTCTAACTTCGCAGATGTCCGGGCAACAGGTAAGGTAAGCTTTTCTCAAGGTCTAGCGGGGATTGATCGACCACTGACGGCGGTTGTCGGTTGGAATGGAGAAAAGTTGCTCGTTGAACGAGCAACAGCCCCTGGGTTAAATGCCAGTGGTTACATATTAGCCAATACCAATCCAGGTGACATACCGGAAATTACGGAGTTAAATCTTGATGTCCAAGCCCAAAATTACAATCTGCAAAATTTGCCGTTAAAGTTGCCTGAATCTGTAGATTTGGCTGGAAAAGCTGATTTTAATGGGCAAATCACTGGTAATTTACCTGTACCAAATTTGATAGGAAAACTAGCGCTGCGAGACTTGAAGGTTAACAAATTGGCTTTTGAGTCAGCGTTAAATGGTAACATTCAATCAGTGGTAGGACGTGGTGTAAATTTGGATGTTACTGGCAAGCGTGACAAAATTGCTCTCAATCTTGATGCCAATAATCGTCCTCATTCCTTCACTGTACAATGGCAACAAGCTTTGGCAACTGGTCAAGCACAGGGTGAAAATTTAGTCACAAAAGTCGTAAATTTTCCCTTAAATATATTGAATTTGCCAGTACCTGCGAATACTTATTTGGGTAAAGGGGAAGTAACAGGTTCACTGAGTGGAGATTTTCAGATTAATCAAAACACATTAGCAGTAGTCGGAAATGCGGCGATCGCACAACCACAAGTTGGTAGGATTAAAGGCGATCGCTTACAAGCTCAATTCCGCTATGAAGCTGGTAAGGTAAGCTTGACTGATAGCGCCTTAATCAAAGGTAACAGTCGCTATGCTTTTACTGGTGAATTTACACCTACAACGACAACTCCGCAAATCAAAGGCAAACTCAATATTAGCCAAGGTGAAATCCAAGATATATTAACAACACTCCAGTTTTTTGAACTACAAGATTTTCAGCGGGGGACATCTACGCCAACCTACGGTAGTGCTAGTGACCTCAACACCGTGTCAGTAGGTTTTGCAGATCAACCTGTATTAGATCAAATCCGACGCTTTTCCGAAATTAAAGCACTCATCGCCCAACAGCAACAACAACGGCGTGATGCTTCCTTAGTACCAGATTTAGCAGATTTACAAGGGACTTTTAACGGTGAGATTAATCTTGATACTGCGACAGCAAACGGACTAGCAGCAGACTTTAAATTAGACGGCCAAAACTTTGTCTGGGGACAAAAAAGCGAACCCAATCGGAGATATACAGTAGAGCAAATCATTGCTCGCGGTAAATTTGAAAATGGTGTTCTCAGGTTATTACCTTTGCGGCTGGAATCTGAAGATAAACTGCTTGCCTTTACAGGTAACATTGGCGGTACAGAACAATCTGGCCAGTTACGGGTGAAAAATTTCCCTGTAGAAATTTTAAGTAATTATGTCAATTTACCAGTGGGTGCAACAGGTAATATCAACGCTACAGCAACATTAGCAGGCAGTGTCAAAAATCCTCAAGCCAAAGGAGAATTGCAAGTTACACAAGGAACTCTGAATCGAAAAGGTATAGAATCGGCTGCTGCTAGTTTTAGTTATAACGATGGACGCTTAAATTTTGGCAGTAGCCTCATGGTTGCTGGTTCTGAACCTGTTACCATTACCGGGAGTGTTCCTGCTAAACTACCTTTTGCTAGTGCAGCACCAGATAGTAATCAAATCAATCTGGATGTGCAGGTGAAAAACCAAGGTCTAGCAATTTTAAACTTGTTTACCGATCAGGTCGCTTTTGAAAACGGAGAAGGACAAGTCAATCTGACTGTACGCGGTACAAGAGAACAGCCAATCGTTAATGGTATTGCTGCTGTCAAAAATGCCACATTTTCCGCGCAGGCTTTACCAGAAAAATTGACTAATGTCACAGGAAAGGCTCAGTTTGATTTTGACCGGATTAGAGTTGAAAACCTCTACGGCAATTTTAGTCAGGGTAATGTGGTGGCTAAAGGGGAAATTCCCATTTTCATTAACTCACAAAAACAAATTGATAATCCCTTTACTGTGTCTTTGAATAAGTTAGCAGTGAATTTGAAGGGACGCTATCAAGGAGGAGTTAGTGGTAAATTGCAGATTACTGGTTCTGCTTTAAGTCCAGTGATTGGCGGTAATCTCAAACTAGCTGATGGTCAGGTTCTCATTACAGAATCAGCTAACAACGCCATAAATGCGGGCAATAATGGTCAAGAAATTACTTATGCCAAAACAAATAAGCCAGAAAAATCTGAAAATAACAATACAGCCACGCGATTTAATGACTTAGAGTTGGTATTAGGCAAAAATGTAGAAATTGCCTTACCACCAATTCTCAGTTTCGGCGCTACCGGTTCTTTGAAAGTCAATGGTTCATTTAATGAACCAGAACCAGAAGGAACTATTCAGCTACGGGGCGGAGATGTAAATTTATTTACTACTCAATTTAACCTCACCCGTGGTTATCAAAATAAAGCGACTTTTAGAGGAAATCAAAACCCTGATTTAGATATTCGCCTTTTTGCTAACGTCTTAGATGTCAATCCTTCCCAAGTAACTACTTCACCCTTTTCCTCTGAAATCAGTGATGAAATCATTACATCCTTTGAACCTGTAAATACAGTCCGTGTCGAAGCCAGAATCGATGGCCCAGCTAACCAACTCAACCAAAATCTCGAACTCACCAGCAATCCTCCCCGCAATCAAACAGAATTAGTTGCTTTACTTGGGGGTGGTTTTGTACAAACATTGGGACGTGGCGATAGCACTTTAGGACTTGTGAATTTAGCAGGTTCGGCTTTGAATATTCAACGAACTTTTAACCAAATCGGAAACGCTTTTGGTTTAAGTGAACTACGTGTGTTTCCCACTGTCGCTGCCGATGATCCTGATAATCCACAAGCAACAAAGAGAAATTTTTCGATGGATCTGGCTGCGGAAGCAGGGATTGACGTTTCGCGTAATATTTCTTTTTCTGCTCTCAAAGTTCTGACGAGTGACGAACCACCACAATTTGGTTTGAATTACCGTTTTAATTCGGAATTACGTCTACGTACTTCCACTGATTTATCTGGTGATACTCAAGCAGTATTTGAGTATGAAAATAGGTTTTAAATTGATAAAGTCTTTAGCTGGTCTAGCATACTCCTGCTAGACCAACTTTTTTAGTAAAATACATAATTTCCAGCATTAGTTGATACAAAAACTACACTGACGGGAAAACTATCTTATAGAACAAAGCATCAGTGGTTGAAATCAACATGGTAGAAACTACAGTTAAGATTCGAGGTTATCGTATTTTAGAACAAATCTACACAGGTACTAGAACCCTTGTTTATCGAGGTTGGAGAAACCAAGATCAAAAACCTGTTGTGATTAAACTGATGCGGAATGAATATCCTAGCTTCAGTGAACTTGTGCAATTTCGTAATCAGTACGCGATCGCCAAAAATCTTGATATTCCTGGTATTATTCAACCACTAAGTTTGGAAACCTACGGTAATCGTTATGCTTTGGTAATGGAAGACTTTGGGGGTATCTCTCTTCTGGAATGGATGAAGCAAAACATCGTTTCAATAGAAGAATTTCTCCACATTGCGATTGAAATTAGCCTGATTCTAGAAAAACTACATCGCGATCGCATTATTCATAAAGATATTAAACCAGCCAATATCCTCATTCATCCTACAACCAAACAAATAAAGATTATCGATTTTAGCATTGCTTCTTTACTTCCTAGAGAAACCCAAGAAATTCAAAATCTCAAAGTTATAGAAGGAACTCTAGCCTATTTATCTCCAGAACAAACTGGACGCATGAACCGAGGAATTGACTACCGCAGTGATTTTTACTCTCTAGGCGTCACCTTCTTTGAACTTCTCACTGGACAATTACCTTTTGAATCCAATGATCCATTAGAGTTAGTGCATTGTCATATTGCTAAACAACCACCAGTTTTAAGGGATAGCGGACAGGGGATAGGGGATAGAGAAGAAATTCCGCAAGTTTTGTCAGATATTGTGATCAAACTAATGGCAAAAAATGCCGAAAATCGCTATCAAAGTGCTTTTGGTTTGAGGCATGACTTAGAATTGTGTCTGCAACAATGGGAAAAGACCAAACAAATTATTCCCTTTGAATTAGGAAATCGTGATATTTGCGATCGCTTTCTGATTCCTGAAAAACTCTATGGTCGTGAAGCTGAAGTTGCAATGTTATTGCAAGCTTTTGACCGAGTTGCTAACCCTCCCGAACTCTGCAAGGGAGGAGAAATTATTTTAGTAGCAGGATTCTCTGGTATTGGCAAAACTGTGGTTGTTAACGAAGTCAACAAACCAATTGTGCGACAACGTGGTTACTTTATCAAAGGAAAATATGATCAATTTCAACGTAACATTCCTTTTTCTGCCTTTGTACAAGCATTCCGTGATTTAATTAGGCAATTGTTGAGTGAAAGTGATAAAAATTTACAACAGTGGAAAACCAAAATTCTTGCAAATATAGGTGATAACGCACAGGTAATTATTGACGTAATTCCCGAACTAGCAAAAGTTATCGGTTCTCAACCACCTGTTCCTGAACTTTTTGGAACTGCTTCTCAAAATCGCTTCAATTTAGTATTTCAAAAATTTATTCAAGTCTTCGCCGATAAAGAACATCCTCTTGTAATCTTCTTGGATGATTTACAATGGGCTGATTTGGCTTCTCTGAAATTAATCAAATTGCTCATCAGTGAAAGTGAAACAAGACATTTATTACTGATAGGAGCCTATCGAGATAATGAAGTCACAAACGCTCATCCATTGATGCTAACTCTAGCAGAAATCAGCAAAAAAGGTTTATCTATCAATACAATTAATCTATCTCCCCTCAGACAATCAGACGTTAATTATCTAATTGCTGATACTCTTAATTGTTCTCTCGAATTAGCATTACCTTTAACTGAACTGGTTTACCAAAATACTCAAGGAAATCCTTTTTTTACCAACCAATTGCTTAAGTCTTTATATGAAGATGCTTTAATTAATTTTAATTACAATTGCGGATATTGGCAATGCGATATTTCACAAATTCGCTTACTAACTCTCAAAGATGATGTTGTGGATTTCATGGCATTACAACTGCAAAAACTGCCTGGGTCTACTCAAAAAGTATTACAATTTGCAGCCTGTATTGGGAACCAATTTGATTTAAACACACTGGCAATTGTCTGTGAACAATCTCTTGAAAAAACAGCAACTGATTTGTGGAAAGCACTACAATCAGGTTTGATTGTACCTCAAAGTGAGATTTATAAGTTTTTCCAGGATGATATTAATGATTCATTAGTAATAGATAACAGGGAAAATTTTGAGCAATTACCAATTTATAAATTTTTACATGATCGTGTACAGCAGGCAGCATATTCTCTGATTGCAGCAGATCATAAAAAATCTACCCATCTTCAGATTGGACAACTGTTGTTACAGAATACTCCTCAAACAGAATGGCGAAAAAAGATTTTTGCAATTGTTAATCAATTGAATATCGGAGCCGAGTTAATTACTCAGCAATATCAGCGAGATGAACTGGTAAGTTTAAATTTAATTGCTGGTCAAAAAGCTAAAAATACTACGGCTTTTATTGCTGCTATTGATTATCTAAAACGAGGGATAAACTTACTCAGAAAAGATTGTTGGCAGAGTCAGTATGAATTAACATTATGTCTGTATACAGAGGCAACTGAAGCAGCTTACTTTAGCAGTAATTTTGAGCAAATGGAAATGTTTGCAGAAATTGCTCTACAACAAGCTCAAACACTTTTAGATAAAATCAAAATTTATGAAATTAAAGTTACCGCTTATATAATCCAATCTCAACAAAAACAAGCGATTCAACTTGCACTATTTATTTTACATAATTTAGATATTAGCATTCCAGAAAAACCTGATAATAATCAAATTCAACAAGCTATTGCAGAGGTAAATGCTGATTTAGCAGACAGAGAAATTGCTGATTTAGTGAATTTACCTGCTATGAATCATCCAGAGAAAATAGCAGCAATGCGTCTTTTGATGGCAGTACTCCCCGCAGCTTTTCAGACTGTTCCTGAGTTAATGCCGATAATTACGTTAAAAATGGTAAATTTATCAGCAAATCATGGTAACTGTGCAGTTTCTGCCTATGGTTATTGTCTTTATGGACTGCTTTTATGTGGAGTTTTCGGAAATATTGATTCTGGATATCAATTTGGTAATCTATCATTAAAAATATTAGCGAAATTTGATGCAAAGGAACTCAAAGCCAAGATTTTTACAGTTGTAAATGCCCATATTAAGTTTTGGAAAGAACATCTCACAAATACCTTATCTCCAGCCTTAGAAGGCTATACTATGGGTTTGGAAATGGGGGATTCAGAATATGCTGGCTATTGTGCCTATATTTATCCCGTGCATTCATTCTGGAGTGGTAAGGAACTCGATCAAACAGAAAAAGCAGTGGAGACATATTGTGCAGCACTTACCCAAATTAAGCAACAAGTAGCCCTAACTTGGAATCAAATTTATTGGCAGACTGTTTTAAATTTGCAAGGAAAAGCGGAAAATGTATGCTGTTTAATTGGTGTGGCTCTTGATGAACAAGAAATCTTACCACGCCATCAGCAAATGAATGATTTTTATACAATGGGTCATTTATTTCTTAATAAGCTGATGCTCTGCTATCTGTTTGAGGAGTATCCTCAAGCTGTAGAAAATGCTACAATGGCGGAAAAATGCTTAGGTGGACTTACTGGGTTAATAGTTGTTTCTTTGATTAATTTTTATGATTCTTTGGCGAGGTTAGCTGTATATTCTGATGTATCGGAAGTTGAGCAAGCAGATATCCTCCAGAAAGTCCAAGGGAATCAGGAAAAAATGCAACAATGGGCAGAACATGCGCCCATGAACTTTTTGCATAAGTACTATCTAGTAGAAGCAGAATGCGATCGCATTCTCGGTAAATATCTTGAGGCGATGGAATTATATGATCAAGCGATCGCCCTAGCAAAAGAAAACGAATACGTCAACGAAGAAGCCCTAGCTCAAGAACTCGCCGCTAAATTCTATTTAGAATGGGGCAAAAACAAAATAGCCTCTGTCTATATGACAGACGCTTACTACGCCTATGCTCGTTGGGGAGCTAAAGCTAAAGTCGCTCACTTAGAATCTAACTATCCCCAATTACTGACTTTTATCCTCCAAACAGAAAGAAAACCTAGCAAGTTAGGTGAAACCATTTCCCTCATCTCTACAAAAACAATCCATTCTACTAGTCAAGAAACATCAACAATACTTGACTTAGCAGGAGTGATGAAAGCTGCTCAAGCGATATCAGTAGAAATTCAATTAGAGCAATTGCTTTCTACTTTAATGCGAGTGGTTCTGGAGAATGCTGGGGCTACTAAATGCGCTTTGATTTTATCCAAAGCTGAAAAATGGGTAATTGAAGCTACTGGTAGCATAGAAGAAGCGGGAGCTAAAGTACTTCAATCGACTCCTTTAGAAGGTAGTCAAATATTACCAATTAGCTTTATTTACTATGTAGTTCGCACCCATCAAACCTTGGTAATTGATGACTCAATCACAAGTGCAAGTACAAGTATTGAGCAATTTTTATATTTACAAAACGATCCTTATATCCAACGCCAACAGCCAAAGAGCCTCATGTGTCATCCAATTCTCAATCGAGGCAAATTAATCGGTATCCTCTATTTGGAAAATAGCTTAACAGCAGGGGCATTTACTAGTTCTCGTATTGAATTGCTGAGTCTGTTGTGTTCCCAAGCGGCGATTTCTTTAGAAAATGCTCGCTTATATCAACAAGCTCAAGATTATGCTCAACAACTAGAAGAGTCTCTCAATCATCTCCAGCAAGCACAACTACAACTGGTGCAAAATGAAAAAATGTCCGCACTGGGTAATATGGTTTCAGGAGTCGCCCACGAAATTAATAATCCTGTTGGTTTCATTGCTGGTAACTTGGAACCAGCTCAAAATTATGCACAGGATTTGTTTCACCTCATCAATCTGTATCAGCGAAAATATCCCGATCCCGATGAAGAAATCCAAGCAGAAATTGAAGCTATAGATTTGGAATATGTACGTGAAGATTTACCTAAATTAATCTTGTCAATGCAAGAAGGTGTAGAGCGCATTCGTAGTATTAGTGATAGCTTGCGATCCTTTTCCAGAGCAGATACTGAAAATAAAATCACCTTTAATATTCATGAGGGTATTAACAGTACTATTTTGATTCTCAAACATCGTCTCAAAGCGAATGAAACTCGTCCCGCCATTGAAGTTGTAAAAAATTATGGCGATATACCTCCAATTCCGTGTTTTGCTGGTCAATTGAATCAAGTATTCATGAATCTACTAGCAAATGCCATAGATGCTTTAGAGGAGTCAAATTCTGGTCGTAGCTTTCAGGAAATTCAAGCCAATCCCAATTGCATTACAGTTACTACTGAGATGAGCCAAGAGCAAAATTCTGTTTTCATCCGCATTCAAGATAATGGCGTGGGGATGTCAGAACAAGTCAAGCAAAAAATCTTTGATCACCTATTTACTACCAAAGCTGTAGGTAAGGGAACTGGATTAGGATTATCTATCGCTCGTCAAATTATTGAGGAAAAACATCAAGGTACTCTGGAGGTAAATTCCACCCCAGGAATGGGAGCAGAGTTTTTCATTAGTATTCCAGTTCAGAGCGATTGTTGAGATCCTCGACTTCTATCCTCCGGGAAGCCACCCTATGAGTGTCTATAAAAATCGCGGATCTATAACCCTCAGAAGTAATCCCACGGGAATAATTCAGTGTATGATTTTTTAAATATTTTTCTTTTTCCTTCTTTTGACTTTGTACAGACGCCATGAATGGCGTCTCTACTTTTAACTTTTGCCTTGTTCTGTCAATCCAAAATCCAAAATCCAAACATCGAATGACTATCCGCCATGCGACAGAAGCTGACTTGCCAAAGGTAGTGGCAATTTACAACGCCGCAGTTCCCGGCCGCATGGCAACTGCTGACTTAGAACCAGTGTCAGTCGAAAGTCGTCGTACTTGGTTTAGTGCGCGATCGCCCTCAAAAAGTCCCCTTTGGGTAATCGAAGTCGAGGGTGTTGTGGCTGGATGGATCAGTCTACAATCTTTTTACGGGCGACCAGCCTATCACGCGACTGCTGAGGTTAGTATTTACATTGATCCTAAGTATCATCGCCACGGTTTAGGAAAACAACTACTAACTCAAGCAATTAACCAAAGTCCTAGCTTAGGCATCAAAAATTTAGTCTGCTTTATTTTTGCCCATAACTATCCCAGTTTAAAACTGTTTGAAAAATTCGGCTTTCAAAATTGGGGATACTTACCCAAAGTTGCTGAATTGGATGGTGTAGAAAGGGATTTAGTCATTATGGGACGACATATTTAAATATTTGTCATTTGTCATTTGTCATTTGTTTTTCTCGCTTCCCTTGTCTCCTTTGTCTCCCTTGTCTCCCTTGTCCTCCATGTTTTGCCTTCTCTCATTGCGGTGTTTGAGTCGGCTTGATATTTTTGGCTTTGTAGAAAGTTTCTAGGCTGTCGCGATCGCCTACAAAACGCCAATGCCAAGGTTCATAACTTACACCTTGAGGATTATTTTTGGGAAAGGACATCTCAAAGCCAAAACGAGCAGCATTTGCTTGTAGCCATTGAAAAGCTTTGGTGTTTTCAAAATTCTCATTCAAGTTAGTGGCTGGGACTGCTCCATCCCCAATATCCACAGCGTAACCTGTATGATGCTCGCTATGACCAGGAGGAGCGCTTAAAGCCGCTCTCTGAGCTGGGGTTTGATTGCGTTGAGAACTTACTCCAAAAAATAATTGTTCTTGCTCTTTAACTGAACGAAAACCAGAAATCGGTGTCAAAATTACACCAGCACTTCTAGCTGCGGCGATCATTTCCTGATATTTTTGGGCGGCTACTTTTCGCATTCTTTGCCGTCCATCTGCGGAAATTGCTACTAGTTCTGATTCTGGTGCTTCTGTGTATACTAAATGTCCAAGAACTTGGTCGGTATTATTATTTTGTGTAGTTGCAGGAGTTGAATTAGTAGGCGAAGGCTGAGAAACTGCATCTTTTTTCGGCGCAGTCGAGGCGAACAAAAAACCACTAATTATTGCCAGCACCGTAAAACCAATTAATCCGCCAATTCCCAAAACCAAGAGGGGCAGACGCCTCCTGGGTACTGTATCAGGAGTATCGCGTAAAGCTGCTGGAATATCTTCACCAGACAGAGGTGATGAGTTTCGCGGTTTTCCAGAAAACTCAGCGTTCTTCAAGGGTTAACTCCTGCTTTTGTCGAGTATTCATAACAGATTTTGACACTCCTTTGGCGAAAGCGCAAAGAATTCTAGCGGTTCCATTACCGAGGGTCTATACGGTTATGGATTTGACAATCGAGCAGCACGAGGTGCGATCGCATCAGTTGAAAAGTCCTAGCCACTAACCACTTCCAACAATTCCGCCGGCTTCATAAACTCATAATGTTCAAACGGTTGATGAATCCAAGGATTGTCACACAAATAATCAACGTAGTAATCAGGTTTGATTACTGAACAAGCTTTATACCAAATTACCGCAGAGCGGATTTCTTCTATCGGAGCATCAGAATACATCTTTAACCAAGGTGTAGTCTCTTTGAGAGTCACTCCAGAATCTACCAAATCATCTACTAAAAGAATACGCGAACCTAACTTTTCTGTAGTCATTGTCAAATGGCGAGCAAAGTTTAAACATCCCCTTTCTTGCTTGCCTGGGCCACTGTAAGATGATGTTGCTAAAATTGCCAATGGCTGCTTATATATACGGGAGAGAATGTCTCCTACCCGTAGTCCTCCTCTAGCAAGACAAATAATCTGATTGAACTCCCAACCGGATTGATAGATTTGAGCAGCCAGTTGTTCAATTTTGCGGTGATAATCTGACCAAGAAATGTAAAGGTCTGACATAAGTAGGGGAAGTTAATTATAGCTATAAATAAATGGCAAACCAAAAAATGGCAAACCAAAGTTTTTATCTTAATATGAGCGTAGTGTAATATGAGCGATTCTGTCCCTGATGGTAATTTCCAGCAAAGCGCTGAGAATGAAAAACTAGACCTTAGTACTAAGCTGGCTTTTGGTGCTGGAGATTTGGGTACAGCAATTACCGCCATGATTGGGATTTCTTATTTGTCACCCTTCCTGACAGATGTAGCTGGCTTGAATCCCCAGCTAGCAGGACAGACTCAACTAGTCGGTAAAGTCTGGGATGCAGTCAACGATCCGATGGTGGGGGTGTTGAGCGATCGCACTCAAAGCAGTCAGGGGAGACGCTATCCTTGGATGATTTGGGGAGCAATTCCCTTTGGAGTTTTCTTTTTTTTGCAGTGGATTGTACCTCACTTTAGTAATAACGAAAATGCAAATCAGTGGGGTTTATTTTGGTATTACACTGCGATTTCAATTTTGTTTAATGCCTTCTATACAATTGTTAATTTACCATATACAGCTCTGACCGCAGAACTAACCCAAGACTACGATGAACGTACCAGCCTCAACAGCTTTCGTTTTACTTTTTCAATTGGTGGAAGCATTCTAGCTTTAATTATTGGGTTAGTCATTTCTCTAATAATTCCTAATAATCGCAGCTTACAATTTTTATTAATAGGATTAATTTGTGCGATTATTTCTGTTTTTCCCATATATTGGTGTGTCTGGGGAACAAAAAAACGCGCTCAAGCTGTGGCAAATTTACACCCCCAGATAGAACAAACAGTTTCCATTCCCTTTCTGCAACAACTCAAAATAGCTTTTACTAATCGCCCTTTTTTGTTTGTAATCGGGATATATCTTTGTTCTTGGTTAGCTGTACAACTAACAGCTGGGATTATTCCTTATTTTGTGATTAGTTGGATGCGTCTTCCCCAATGGCACATTAGCTTAGTACTGCTGGCAGTGCAAGGAACTGCGATGAGTATGATGTTTGTCTGGAGCGCGATTAGTCAGCGTGTCGGCAAACAAGCTGTATACTACATGGGTATGAGTTTATGGATTATCGCTCAGGCTGGACTGTTTTTCGTCAAGCCTGAGCAAATCGTGTTGATGTATTGTTTAGCAGTTTTAGCCGGTTTTGGGGTATCCACAGCTTATTTAGTTCCCTGGTCAATGCTACCAGACGTGATCGAACTTGATGAATTACAAACTGGACAACGTCGGGAAGGTATCTTTTATAGTTTCATAGTTTTTTTGCAAAAAATTTGTTTAGGGTTAGCTGTGAACTTGGTTTTGCAAAGATTAGGTGCGGCCGGATATGTTAAACCCACACCAGAGATACCTGTACCAATCCAACCAGATGCAGTATTAGAAGTAATTCGTGTTTCAATTGGCCCATTACCAGCAGTAGCTTTGATTTGTGGCTTAATTTTGGCGTACTTTTATCCCATTACCCGCGAGATGCACGCTGAAATCTTACTCCAGCTTGAGGAAAGGAGGAAGAGACAGGGGATAGGGGATCGGTGATCGGGACAAGGAAGACAAGGGAAGAACAAACACTAATCCCGATCCCTGATCCCCTATCCCCTATCCCTTATCCCCAACAATCAACCTAAAGATGGTGAATGTATCTGAAAAAAACGTAATAATACTTAATATGTATTAAGTAGCAAAAGCCAATTAAACCAAATGGCAGTTCCAAGCTTAGAGGAAATTTCCACTCAGTTAGACAGTCCGAATCTGCGCGATCGCATGGTAGCCCTTGCTTCGTTGAAAGATGTACCAGCAGAGGATGCTGTACCTTTAATTAAAAAAGTGTTGGATGATGAGTCTCTGCAATTGCGATCGATGGCAATATTTGCCTTGGGGATTAAACCAACTTCAGAGTGCTACTCTCTTTTGGTAAAAATTCTGGAAACTGATCCAGACTATAGCATTCGTGCAGGTGCTGCTGGTGCGCTGGGATACTTGGGTGATGGTAGGGCCTTTGAGCCTCTGTCAAGGGCATTTTACGAAGATACTGACTGGCTAGTCCGTTTTAGTGCAGCTGTTTCACTAGGTAATCTCAAAGACTCCCGCGCCCGTGAACTCCTTTACCAAGCCCTAGACGGAGAAGAAATCGTACTACAACAAGCAGCGATCGCCGCACTAGGAGAAATTAAAGATATCGACGCAGTAGATCGCGTTTTACGTTTTGCTCAATCTGATGACTGGTTGGTGCGACAACGTTTAGCCGAAACTCTCGGTCAACTTCCCACTGTTAAAAGTGTCTCCGCACTAAAATATTTAGAAAAAGACAGTAACAAAAACGTCGCTGAATCTGCAAGAATCTCTCTCAAACGATTAGAGGAAGCAGGCTATCAAGCTTGAGGACACAAATAGGTAGACAAAAACACAAAGACGTAAATATGTCAATAAAAGGGAGAGATTTCATTTACATTCTCCCTTGTCTCCCTTGTCTCCCTTGTCTCCCTTGTCTCCCTTGTCTCCCTTGTCTCCCTTGTCTCCCTTGTCCTCCTTGTCCCCTATCTCCCCCTTCCTGCTACCTTGTAATAAGTGGGATCATCAAGATTTTGACGCAAGGTAATTTGATTCATGAATATTAAAGAATTTTTTGAGTTAAGTGCTGGTAAATGGTTTTCCCATCGTACTAGTCACCACTTAGCTTTTAAGCAATCAGAGTCTGGCAAATCAGATATTATTATTGAAATGGTGGCAGTAGATCACCCAGAGGTGATCAAACTGTGCGAACAAAATGAAATTGACCCCAAACGTGCTTCCTGTGGTGCGAGAGTCACTTGGAAAGGTACGATGCAATGGGATGAAGAAGATCACAAAGGTTCCACGGTATTAGTACCAGTGCCGAATCCAGATAATCCCAATGAAGGCAAGTT
This sequence comes from Pelatocladus sp. BLCC-F211, assembly GCF_041928655.1. Taxonomy (NCBI): domain Bacteria; kingdom Bacillati; phylum Cyanobacteriota; class Cyanophyceae; order Nostocales; family Hapalosiphonaceae; genus Pelatocladus; species Pelatocladus sp. BLCC-F211. The sequence goes on from NZ_JBHFLM010000050.1 coordinate 30,362, forward strand.
ATTGCGGGAAATGGGTTATGCTGAAAAAATGCCTGTTGCTGGCAGTTACAAGATCGGTGATGATGAGGCGTTGACCTTAATTACAGAATACGAAACAATGTGGTCTGAAGAGCGCCTCTGGTTTGCTAGCCCCAATTTACGGATGCGAGTCGGCGTCCTAAAGCGCTTCGGTGGTTTTAGCATGGCTTCGTTCACTTCTGAAATTCGCATGGGTGGTACTGTACCAGCGAAAGCGTCTGAAGCGGCCAATTCAGCATCAAGTTAGTCAAAACAATATTGAACCGCAAAGACGCATTAACGGATTCGGCGGAATTCCCCATCCGCCTATGCGGTGGGGATGGATAGCGGGGAAAAAGTTAGGGGTACTCTGCGAGAAGCCGCTCCGCGTCTACGACGCCCCTAACTTTTCCAATCTCCCACCCGATTGATTTTGAATGTAATCCTTGACTATTTGCAAAGGCGCACCTCCATAAGAAACGACACATTTGGAATCGTGCCATAATTTAGCCTTACCCCAATAATATTTATCAATTTCTGACTTATATTTTTCCCTCAAAATCCTGCTACTAGCCGATTTGAGAGATGCTATCAGGTCAGAAATATTGTTATCAGGGTGCAGATCCACCAGCAAATGAACATGATCTGGTTCCCCGTTACAATCTTCAAGTTTTGAGTTATTTGCTGATAGCACTCTCTCAAAAACTTCTTTCATATCTTGAATCATTGATTCTGTTAGCACTTTGCGTCTGTATTTGGTCACAAAAACAATATGCAAGTGAATAGAAAGGGGATGACGCGCAAAGCTAAAAAAGGTAGTAAACGTAAAAAACAAAAAGCCGGGTTGAATAAATCCATCCTTTCAGTTGGTTTTGGAACGCTCAATAAAATGATTGCTTACAAAATTGAACAGAAGGGTGGCTTGATGTTGACGCTACCTACCAAACAAATCAAACCATCACAACGCTGTCCTAATTGTGGGAAAATCCATAAATACTGGGCAGAATTGTCAAACCGATATCATATTTGCGATGCGTGTGGGTTTGAGATCCCACGTGATAGAGGTTCTGTGATGGTCATGTACAACGTTGCAACAAATACGCAACCGGGGTTAGGAACTAGCCTCGTAGACTGTGGATGTCTAAGCTCTACTGATTCGACCAAAAAGCGTAAGCATATTGGCTCGATGAACCAACTTGGACAGATGAAGCGTCAAAAACTCACGCCTTTGCCAGACGGGGAATTAGAAACCCCGTCCGTCTATACGGCGGGGTAGTTCATATATGTAACCAACTGGCGATCGCCTGCGGCAATGGTAGGATAATCATCACTAATAAAGCCATTGCGAACAATCCCCAAACATCACGTTGGTTATCCAGGTCAGTGACGTCGTTTAAAGCAGGTTCATCCATTAAAGGTATGAACAACAAAATCAATGCCCACAAGAAAAATCCTGGCTGGACTAAAGACAACAACAACAATAACAGACGAGCAATTTGACCAATTACAATAGCATTTCTTTGTCCAAACATGGCATGGACAATATGTCCTCCATCCAATTGTCCCACTGGCATTAAATTTAACGCAGTCACTATTAATCCCAAACAAGCAGCGACAGCTACTGGATGTAAATCAATCGCAGATTGTGGTGTTAATTGACTACCCAAAGCCAGTTTTGACAGCAATGCTAATAAAATAGAATATTTAGGATTAAGCGCATCCGGATTTAATAGTCCTGTTTTGTCATCTGGCAAACTGACAATCGTAGAGTGAGCTAATCCCCAAATTAATAAGGGTAATGTCACTACAAAACCTGCCAAAGGCCCAGCAATGCTCACATCAAATAAAGCTTTACGGTTAGGTACAGGACTACGCATCTTAATAAATGCACCAAAAGTTCCCAAGAAAAATGGCATGGGAATAAAGTAAGGTGGAGTTGAGCGAATTCTGTAGCGTCTCGTCGCCATTAAATAGTGACCAAGTTCGTGGATACCCAAAATCAACATTAAAGCTAGGGCGTAGGGTAATCCTTGCAAAAATAGGCTTGGATTAGATTGAAATTGGCGGATTGTTAATTCAACACCAGCTATTCCAACTCCAACTTTGGTAGTTGTTACCAAGGTCGCTAATAATAACAAAAATGCCCAAGCAAATTGTTTGAGTTGTTCTTCTTTTCTGGGCGCATTACCTTGGTTAGCTTGAGTATTAGGAATTAACACAAAGAAGGGTTTACCATTGACGCCTTCTTGAAAGAACACCAAAAATCGACCCGCAAATTTTGTTTCTATATTTTCTTTAATCTTTTGATAAGCTTCGTTTGGTTTGCTTCTTAACTGACCTCGGCAAATTACAGCTTGGGGTCTATATTCTATATTTTGAATGTAATATACAGACCAAGGAAAACAATCTCGCAGTTTTTGTTCTTCGTCGGGCTGAATCGGACGCACAGAATTTGGTTCTGTAGGGGGTGTAGAAGATTCGGCTTGTGATGCTTGATCTTCAGTTGGTTTGTCTTTTTGCGGTTGGCGTCCCGACTGAAATAGCACCCAGTATAAAATAGGACAAATTACTAATGGCCAGATCATAAGCGATCGCGGTAGTGGTTGTTTGTCTCCATGCATTACCGTCCATCCCGTCCACAACATTGCTGGAGTCATTAATACTAACCACAATAACCAGACAGGAGTCCGGGTCAGGCGAGCCACACTACGCTGCACCATTAGATAAGTAATTAGTCCCAGTAGAATTAGAAACCAAACTGTCATGTGATTTTAGTTTATTTTGAAACGTCAGTCCTAACTTGTGGTCAACCGCACCACTATTATTGCCACAAGATAGACACTATCCCCCTTTTTGCCTCCGAGAAGTTTTATACTTAAACCGGGTTTGTCAAAACTCCTCAAGGAAATTGTTTTTCTCATGTGTCCCTTGTCTCAAGAATCAAATCATTTAGCCAAGCCACCACAAGAAGTTCTCGATACTATTTTTGCATTTCCACCAAATCGGGACACACTAGGGGGAACCGCTTATTTTATTGTCAGAAAAGAAGGTAACATCCTTATTGACTGTCCAGCTTTTGATCAAACTTACCAGGATTTCATGCGATCGCATGGTGGTGTACGTTGGTTATTTCTCACCCACAGAGGGGCTATTGGTAAGACAGTAGAATACCAGCAAATCTTCAATTGTGAAGTTTTAATTCAAGAGCAAGAAGCATATCTCTTACCTGAATTATCTGTAACTACTTTTAGTCAAGAATTTGTCCTTGATTCCATCACAAAAGTGATTTGGACGTGTGGATATTCTCCCGGCTCGTCTTGCCTTTATTATAGTGAGTCTGGAGGCGTGCTGTTTTCTGGACGTCACTTAGTTCCTAACCTGCAAGGCGAACCAGTTCCACAAAAAACAGCTAAGACTTTCCACTGGCATAGACAAATAAAAAACATAAAAATGCTTCTAGAATACTTTACTCCAGAAACATTAAAATATATTTGTCCTGGAGCGAATACGGGTTTTCTCAGAGGCAAGCGTGTAATAGATAATGCATATCAACGCCTAGCGAGTGGGGATAGGGGATAGGGGACAAAACAAGTCAAAAGTCATAGACGCGCAAGCGGCTTCCCGTTCGACAAAGTCGTTCCCGCAGGGTAGGGTAAGTCAAAAGTTAAAATTAAGAATTGTTAACAAGTCTCTTCCCAATGCCCAATGCCCAATGCCCAATGCCCAATGCCCAATGCCCAATGCCCAATTAAGCCGCCCTACCTGCGATCACTGAATTTTCTGTTAGCACTTTCATAGCTGCTTGATATTGCTGATCGGCTTCTGTAGCAATTTGTTCGCGGGTGATTGGTGCAGAGGAAATTATTTTGTCTGGTTTTATACCTAATTTATTAATATCTTTATGGTTTGGGGTTTCGTACTTGGCAATTGTTACTGCTAAACCAGAACCATCTGACAATTCAAACAAGGATTGGATTAAGCCTTTACCAAAGGTTGTTTCCCCTACAAGTGTGGCACGACCATTATCTTGCAATGCACCAGCGAGAATTTCACTAGCACTAGCTGTTCCTTCATTGACCAGAACAACTAACGGATCGTTTGTGAGTGCTGGGCCAAATGATTCAAAGCTACCTTGAATTCCTTGGCGATTAGCTGTGTAAACTATGACACCAGAGTTTAACCACAGACGTGCAACTTCAATTCCTGCTTGTAGTAAGCCACCCGGATTATTTCGCAAATCTAGAATATATGCGGATGCACCTTTTTTTTCTAAACTGTTAATGGCGTGTGCCAACTCCATAGCAGCATTAGCGTTAAATTGAGTGAGGCGAATATATCCAAAGGGCTGTCCTGAAGGAGTATTATGTAACTCTGCCACCACAGGGTTAAGGGAAATGCGATCGCGCATCACTCGAAACTCTTTTTGTCCTTCTCTATCCCGTTCGATAAGCAAGGTGACGAAACTGCCAATTGGACCACGCATTTTAGCAGCGGCTTCATCAAGGGTAAGGTTTTGTGTCACCATCCCTTCTATTTTGATGATGCGATCGCGTGGTCGGATTCCGGCTTTTTCTGCTGGTGAGCCTGCAATGGGAGTCACTACTTCCAAACCACCTGTCTGTTGATTCAAAGCGATTTGCAAGCCCACCCCAGTCAGTTCTCCAGACGTATTTACCTGTAAACTGCGGTATTGCTCTGGATCTAAAAAACGGGTAAAGGGGTCATCAAGGCTTTTGAGCATTTTTTGAATTGCTGTGTAGGCTGATTTTTGATCTGACACAGATGTGGAAAGAATTTTCTGCCTCACAGCTGCCCAATTTTGATGATTAAACGTGTCGTCTAAATAAGTACGGTTAACAATTCGCCATACTTCTGACACCAGCCTTTGTTCCTGAGTCAAAGCCATTGCTGGTTGACAAAAGTTGCAAAATCCTAGCCAAAACGCTACGAACAGTGACAACCCAACCCGAAAAACCCGTTTATGCATTAACCCCATGTTTAATCCCATTTTCTAGCCAAAATTGTCTAGTTTGATGCATTTACCTAAATTTAGACTTCTGTAAGAAGTCAGTCAATCACGGGAAAATCCCACAACCAAACATAAAAATAGAACTCCTCATACACCCCTACACCCCCACACCCATTTTCAGGTTAAGTAAGAGGGAAAAGAGCCTTCAGCGGAAAGGGAGAAAGAGAAAGAATCTTTACCCTTTAACCTTTACTTTTTGCTCTTTACCACCAATTACAAAAATTACTTTTGTAATTGGTATATGAAATCTATCTCTCGACTATGTTACTTTTTTTATAGAAGTGGTGGATTTGGAAATCAAGAGGTTTAATCTCCTGATTCGGTGCAAAAGCCCCTCCACAAACGATAAAATCTACTTTGTGTCCAATATTTTTTGATTGGGTGCAAAGAGAACGCAATATATTCTATCTTTGCAGAGTGTTAAGTTTTTTTTAAATTATTAACACTCATGAGGCTCATCAACAAACGAGCTTATCCTCTCTTTGCGGGGACTAAAGATAGGGGATCGGGAATCGGGAATCGGGAATCGGGAATCGGGCATTGGGCATGAATCAGTTAACAGTTAACAGTTAACAGTTACCAGTTTAATTTGATCACTGATAACTGAGAAGTTGTCTCCCTTGTCCCTCTTCACTTGTCCCCCACCTATCCCCAATCCCCAATCCTCGCTCCCAATCACCAATCCCCGGTAAGTCGGAGATTTATCAACCGCGATCGATTTCTAGGAACTTGAGATTGTATGGCCAACGTTTATGACTGGTTCGAGGAACGCTTGGAGATTCAAGCGATCGCAGAAGACGTCACCAGCAAGTACGTCCCTCCCCATGTCAACATCTTCTACTGCCTGGGTGGAATTACCCTCACTTGCTTTTTAATCCAGTTTGCCACTGGATTTGCTATGACCTTCTATTACAAGCCAACTGTCACGGAAGCTTATGCTTCTGTGCAGCACATCATGAATGATGTGAGCTTTGGTTGGCTAATTCGCTCCGTCCACAAATGGTCTGCCAGTATGATGGTGCTGATGATGATTCTGCACGTATTCCGGATTTATCTCACCGGTGGCTTTAAAAAGCCCCGTGAGTTGACCTGGATTAGTGGAGTCATCCTAGCAGTCATAACCGTTTCTTTCGGTGTAACTGGTTATTCTCTGCCTTGGGATCAAATGGGTTACTGGGCGGTGAAAATCGTTAGCGGTGTACCAGAAGCAATTCCTGTAGTTGGTACCTTGATTTCTGAACTACTGCGTGGCGGTTCCAGCGTTGGACAAGGAACACTAACTCGTTACTACAGCGCCCACACCTTTGTATTGCCTTGGCTAATTGCCGTCTTCATGTTGTTCCACTTCTTGATGATTCGCAAGCAAGGAATTTCCGGCCCATTGTAATTGAGATGGGGGTGAAGCATTCTTTGTGGCAGTTAGCTCACCAGTCACAGAGCTTAAAAGCATAAATGCTTCTCCCAAAGAGTCATCAGGCACTGACTTTCAGTTTTCAGATTCAGCTGTTTGTTTTAAACTGAATAAAAAATCACAAACTTATTGACAAATAGAAGACAAAAAAACAAACAGTTACATCTTAAGCTGAAAGCTAGTGCCTGAAGCTCGAGGCTTAAACAAACGCTTTAACTCGATGTCAGCAGGAGAGAACATTTAAAAATGGCAACAGTAAAGAAACCAGACCTAAGCGATCCAGCCTTAAGAGCCAAACTGGCTAAAGGGATGGGTCATAACTACTATGGCGAACCCGCTTGGCCCAATGACCTACTCTACGTCTTTCCAGTTGTAATTATGGGAAGTTTCGCTTGCATTGTGGCTCTAGCAGTACTAGACCCGGCTTTGGTCGGAGAACCAGCAAATCCCTTTGCAACACCACTAGAAATTTTGCCAGAGTGGTACTTGTATCCTGTATTCCAAATTTTGCGCTCAGTTCCCAACAAACTCTTAGGAGTATTACTGATGAGCGCTGTACCCATGGGTTTGATTCTTGTTCCCTTTATTGAGAACGTCAACAAGTTTCAAAATCCCTTCCGCCGTCCTGTAGCAACAGCAGTTTTTCTTTTCGGTACTCTTGTTACCCTCTACTTAGGAATTGGTGCTACCTTCCCATTGGATAAATCTTTGACTTTGGGATTGTTCTAAATACCACGTCACCATAAACCTATTTGACGCCTGTAGATTTCTCAACAAGTGCAAGCGAAGTGTACTTTCTTTGAGAACTCTACAGGCGTTAATTTTAATAATTTAGTTGGCGTTTGAAATCTTAAGTTTTTCTGATTTCAATTTTGGATTAAAATATTATTCCAAAATCTATAATCAACGAAATCTATAATCAAAAAATGACATAGATTAAGTAAGTTGGCGCAAATCCACAAAACTATGTAAAGAAAAGTAAAACTTGAAAATTAGCTCCTGGTAATTTATGAAGCGCTGTAGACGCGTTCGCCGTAAGGCGTTGCGTTAGCTAGCGGCTTCAAGGCAGAGTAGCGCTTACTACAAATACAGAATTTGTGACGCCGACTTACTTGTATAAATAACTGAATCTAAATGAATATAAGTCTGGAGGCAATTGATAGGCGAGGGTTTCAAGTTATATCCTGTCACTAGGTCTAAATAATATCATGGTAAAACCTGCCCTTATAGTATTTAGTAGTTGGTGAGTACTCCAAACAAGACATAACAACCAATTTTGTTGGTGATTGGTGGTTATTTCCAACAACAAACAACAAAACATGTTTATGCTGATCTACTTACAAACATTTTTCACCCATACACCTACATGTCAAGGTCAATGTTTAGCATAGTGCAGCAAGACCATCTGACTGTGAAAAGCGAACTCAAGCTTCTAAACCGAGTACAACAGTGGTTTGAGCAATTCTGCCTGCAACATTTATCTAAACTTGATTGGTCAGAAGGTCAACTTTATCGCCTGAACCTGGCGTTAGCAGAAGGTTTTACTAATGCTGTTCGCCATGCTCATCATACTCTTCCCCCAGAAACAGCGATTGATATAGACGTTTCTCTATGGATGGATCGACTAGAGATTAGAATTTGGGATTATGGTAAACCTTTTAATCCGGATGCGATCGCCGAACCAGAACCAGGTACTCTACAAGTAGGTGGGTATGGATGGTTTCTGCTGCGACGCCTAGTTGATCATGTCGTCTACGAACGTGGTGCAGATGGGAGAAATTGTTTGCTGATCGTCAAGTATGGTTTACAAACACAGCATTGACCAAATTCTCCTCCTTGTCCACGCCACGTGCTACAACGCTATTAACCCGCAAGGACGCAGTGGTTCCCCTTGTCCCCCTTCCCTTGTCCCTTTTTCCCAACCCCCAAGACCCAATTAATACCAAAGCTGCGCTAGTCTAGAGGGTGGATCAAAAAAAACACTATGACACCTTCAGAAATAGCAGCTACGCTGACAGAATTATTTGGTGAAGCAGATGTCAAAGCGATCGCATCCGGTTCTTGGCAAGTAGAAACTTCTACCTTTCGTCTACTGGTAATGCTTTCAGAAGATAAAAGCTGGTTGCGAGTTATGATACCAATCGTACCAGCACAACAAGCTCAACCTTTTTTTGAACAGTTTTTAGAAGCGAATTTTGATGATACTCAACAAATACGCTACGCCTTACAGCAAGGTGTAGTCTGGGGCGTATTTCAACATAGCTGCAACAGTTTAGTTGTAGAAGATTTTCGAGATGCGATCGCTAGACTCGTTGCTTTACACGCAGTCGGTTTAGATGATGTCTTTAATCGACTAGTAGAAAGTCGCATCCGCCAGGTGATTATAGCAGCAAAACTACAAGGCCAATCCCTCCAATCCACAATGCAAAATCTGGAACGCTTCTACGCTGAAGGATTAATGGGGGATGAAAACCAAACTCCACAAGCAAGAGAAGAAACTTTAGCTGCTTGGCGACGCCAGTTAGAACGACTTTGGCCAGAAATAGATGTGAATAGCTGATGCTAGACGAGTACAAGCAAAAAACTGCTGATTTATATAGTCGTAGAAGCCACAATTCAGAACTAGAAGCATTAGTTACAGAACAAGGAATCTGGAATGATATAACTATATTTTTTACGTTGGGTCGTAAGCCCTAGAAACTTTCAGCAAACCCTATTTAGTTGGAACTATCCTTAATGCTGTCAGTCACCGAAGCAGAAGCAATTATCTTTAATTTGGTACAACCTCTGAACAATCAGTACGATACAGAAATTGTCGATTTGTTCGCAGCGGATAGTCGTATTCTTGCTTCTGTGGTTACGAGTCAGTTGGACTTTCCCCATTGGGATAATTCTGCGATGGATGGTTACGCAGTACGTTACGCTGATGTCCAGCAAGCTACTCAACAACAGCCAGCGATTTTAGAAATTATTGAAGAAATACCTGCCGGATATCAGCCCCAATCTACCATCCAAAAAGGGCAAGCAGCGCGGATTTTCACAGGTGCGGTAATGCCAGCAGGTGCTGATACAGTGATCATGCAGGAATATACACAGCGAGAGGAAAATCGTGTACTCATCCTGACACCACCCACAAAACCACAAGAATTTGTCAGACAGCGTGCAGCTTACTATCAATCTGGGACACAATTGTTACCACCAGGAATTATGTTACATGGGTCAGAAATTGCTGTATTAGCAACTGCCCAGTGTACGCAAGTCAGTGTTTACCGGCGTCCACGAGTAGCAATTTTCTCTACAGGTAATGAACTTGTAGCTCCAGATCAACCCCTGCAACCAGGGCAAATCGTCGATTCTAACCAGTATGCTTTAGCAGCTTTAGTTCGGCAGAGTGGGGGAGAACCACTAATTTTAGGTATAGTCCCAGATGAACCAGGTGTTTTAGAAAAAGCGATCGCCTATGCAGTATCCAACGCCGATATAGTAATTTCTTCTGGTGGTGTTTCTGTGGGAGACTATGACTATGTTGAGCAAATTGTCAAGTTTTTAGAGGGAAAAATTCATATTCAAGCAGTGGCGATGAAACCCGGTAAACCCCTCACCGTTGCAACATTTAGAAATCAAGTGATTTACTTCGGTTTACCAGGAAATCCAGCTTCAACATTGGTAACATTTTGGCGATTTGTCCAACCAACGATCAAAAAACTTTCTGGATTAGTAGAAGGTTGGCAACCAAAGTTTATCAAAGCCTCCACCCGTCAGGAATTACGATCTGATGGGAAGCGGGAAACTTATATTTGGGGCAAATTAGATTTACAAAACGGAATTTACAAGTTTCATCTGGCTGGTGGAAATCAAAGTTCTGGCAATTTAATTAATCTCGCCCAGACCAACGCTTTAGCTGTGCTATCAGTGGGACAAACATTAGTTTCACCAGGAGAAAAAGTGCAAGTTTTACTTAATTAAAACAACTTTTTCTTACAGTTAAAACTACCAGCTTTTTATACTGGTGGTTTTTCGCTAATTTTAATTTACCTAAGTAAGTCGGCGGGAAAAATTCAATGTATATGAAGAAATATAAATTAACTGTAGGGTGCAAACCCCACTCTCAATTACGATTCTCACAAAGCAGATAGGATGAGATTAGGATTATAGTGCGATCGCTCTCAACACCCATTTGACTAACCTAAAATAGACTTAGCAACCTAGACGAAGGCTGTCATGCTACAGTACAATCCCTTAGACTGTCTGCCATCCTCAGCAGAACTTCCCGATTCTGATGACACCCCAGTGGATAACGAACTACAAAATCTGATTCCGAATTTGTTAGCAGGAATTCTGGCTTTAGCATGGAGTCAGCGTAGTGATTGGTTTTTTGGTATTGATATGGGTATTTACTATGCACCCAGTAAATCACCATTAGTACCAGATGGGTTTCTCAGCTTGGGAGTAGAACGGTTTGTTGACGAAGATGGGCGTTTAAGTTATGTGCTGTGGGAAGAAGATGGTATTGTCCCCATTTTTGCGTTAGAAGTTGTTTCCAAAACTTACGGTGGTGAGTACGAACAGAAAAAGCTTGATTATGCCAGCTTAGGAATTTTATATTACGCGATTTACGTACCGACTCGCCGCTATCGACGCAAGCGAGAACCTCTAGAGGTGTATCGTTTAGTTGAGGGAAATTACGTATTACAACCAGGTGCGCGTGTCTGGATGTCAGAAATTGGTTTAGCAATTGGGCGAGAACAGGGAACCTATCAAGGACGTACACGAGAGTGGTTATACTGGTATGACCAAGAAGGTCGAAAGTTACCAACACCAGAGGAATTAGCACAACAACAACAACAGCGTGCGGAACAACTAGCCCAAAAGTTGCGGGAATTAGGAATTGATCCAGACAAAATTTAGCTAATCTCCTAAAATGTGTTTCCTAGTAGTACGCTAGTACTTGCTGAGACTCCGTTCTGAAAGTGGTAGTATGCAAGTATCAGTGATTTTGCAGGTGCATCGGAGAAAAAGAGTGGACTTTACTAGTCGCGAGTACTCGTATAAAGGCTTAAGATTTCGAGCTTACTGTGATAAAAATGGAAAAAATGGAAGACTAGTTTTAGAGGATATTGTTAGTATCCTACTAGAATTATCAAATGATAGTAGAAATCCTCAAGAAGTTACCCGTGAAAAATTGCGGCAGATCAAAATTGAAACCACTGAATATGATGGGTTTCATTTAGTTAGTACAGACTCCATGCTCGATTTCTACTTGGAGTGTGATGATATTTCTAACGCTAATGACTCTACAGAATTTGGAGAGTTAGCTGAGTTGTTAGCTGGTCGAATGACAGAGATATTAGAAAAAGACCTGGTGATCTTAGGTAAAACCGCGTTTCTCATCCCTGAATGGAGAAAAGCAGCTATCCAGATTACCAACGAGTACTGGAATGAAGTTGTAAACGAATCTGGCAAAATAAAACTAAGAACTTGGTTAGAGCGCACGTATAAGTTAGAGATCCATTGGATTCTTAATTGGGTAGTGATGAAATTTAGAACTGTAATAAGCCTTACTTTCAGAGCAACCAGTGGGACAAGACCAGAAAAAGACGAATCCAAGAATATTTTTGAACCTCATGAGTTTGCGATCATTGAACCCTTGGTCACAGATTATCTGTCTAATACTAATGGAGAGTGGCGGGATAATATCAAGAAAAAAGTTGATAGTGAAAAATCAGAATCTTTCAACAAAATTAAGCAAGATATAGGAAGACGAAAAGCCCAAGGAGACGCTACTGATAAAATTATTCACGAGTTGTTTAATGTTACCCAAGACTCTCATATAGTCGAAAAGTATAGGAGAAATTATCTCTATGAGTCGCTAGATATTTTTATTAGCTGTGTTCCTAAAAGCAAGTAAGCTCAACCCATGATTACAATAGACGAGATTGTTAGCTTACTCCAAAGTCGTAACTTTACAGTAGATCCTAAAGAGTTACAACTTTTCAAGACTCCCAGAGTGAAGCTACCAAATGATTATTACCTGAAATTTTATTCTGACCCTGATTCTGGTGAATACGAAGCTTGCATTACTCACAAATCAATTTGTCAAACAACATGGCGCAATATTAATGTAGATTCGTTAACCCTTGCTCTAGACTATGTTGAAAACGTTTTAGGTATTGCACCAAAAACCTCAATTGAGCAGACACCAATATCTGTTATCGAACCAGTGCAACAATCTGTTGTCGAACATGGTTCGAGTAGAGATCCTATACCTTTAATAGCAATGGCTTTTGCTATCGCTTGCGTGACCGTAATAGCGTCTATTGGGATTGTATCTGTCAAGTTGAAATCATGCAATTCTAATATTACACAACCAGTGCAATTACCTGTCAAAAAATAGATAATTTCATTGAAAACTAAGAAAATACTAGGTGAAATATTTGATAGTAGAATGTTATATTAATTAGTCCTCTTTACTCCGCAAGTGCGATCGCCAAGCTTGTCGTAGCACATAACGTCAGTTTAAGGAATACACCATTGTCCGACAACAAGATACATCACCACTAGATGCAATCCCCAATCCCCAATCCCCAATTCCCAAACTCAATCCTGCACTCGCCAAATCTTAATAATATTCTCTGCACTACCCCCACTAGCAACAGTCTGTCCATCTGAACTAATGGCAACAGAATAGATATAACCAGAGTCTCTTTTGAGAGTACGAATTTCTTTTCCTGTTTTCAGATTCCACAGTTTAATCGTATTGTCACTACTACCACTGACAAGACTCACTTTATCTAAAGATTTATTGTTAGCAGTATTAGATATAAAAGCAACGGAATTGACTTTATCAGTATGGGCTTTTAAAGTCAGAGTTGCTTTTCCTGTTGCCAAGTTCCACAGTTTGATAGTTTTGTCCTTACTACCACTAGCCAGGCTAGCACCATCGGGACTAAAAGCTACAGAAACAATTAAATCAGAATGTCCTTTTAAGGTACGGATATTCTTAGCAGTATTGACATTCCACAGTCTAATAGTTTTATCCCAGCTACCGCTAGCAACAGTTTGTCCATCGGGACTAAAAGCTACAGAAGCGATCGCCCCAGAATGTCCCGCAAGAGTGCAAATTTCTTTGCCGGTTTTGACATTCCACAGTTTGAGCGTCTTATCTAAACTAGCACTAGCAAGAGTTTGCCCATCAGGACTAAAAGCTACAGAAGTGACACCAGCTTTATGTCCCTTGAGGGTGAAAATTTCCCTTCCGGTTGCTAAATCCCATAATTTAACTGTTTTGTCTGCACTTGCACTCGCAAGAGTTTGTCCATCAGGACTAAACACGACACCCCAAACCCATTCAGAATGTCCTCGTAAAGTCTGAATTTCTTTTTGAGTTGCTAAATCCCAAATTTTAATAGTTTTGTCGTCACTACCACTAGCCAGTTTTTGACCATCAAAGTCAAAAGCGACAGAATTAACATCGCTAGCATGTCCTTTTAAAGTGATGGGTTCGTCAGATTTTTGAGTTACAGTCACAGTCTCTTGAGGTGGAACAGGATCAGCAGACTGAGTTACCTGTGGGCGAGACTGAAAATACCAAACCCCTACTAATGCCAATATGACAATTACAGCATTAATGAATAATCTATTTTTAAAATTTTTAGTTGATTGTGCAAAAAATCCGCCTCTATTTTCTGACGAACCTGACAATACAGTTTCATCAAGTTCTGGTAATGGTGATGGTTGACGTGATAAATCTCTAATTACATCATCGGCTGATTGATAGCGTTCTTGAATCTCTATCTTGAGCAGCTTGTCCAAAACCCTACCCAACTCCATAGAAAGGGCGAGTCCACCTCTACTAGGAGTACTAAAATATTGCCACCAAGATGACACCCAACCATAGCCTTGTTGCATCCACAATTTTGATGGGGAAGTTCCAGTTAGCAGGTAAAAACAAGTGGCGCCCAAACTAAATAAATCACTAGCTGGATAAGCCTCTCCATCCTGCATTTGTTCAACGGGAGTATACCCATGTGAACCAATAGTTGTTCCCATTTTCGGCTGCACTGTTGTCGTTAGCAGCTTTGAGGCTCCAAAATCAATTAATACTAGCTCTCCTTTGGAATCTCTTTCTACAGAAGGATGCAAGGATTTACGACGAATAATATTTTGAGGCTTGATATCTCGGTGAACTACATCGTGATCATGAACAAATTTCAGAACTGGTAGTAAATCCAATAAAAGTTCTCGGATTTTTCTCTCGCTAAATCTACCTTGCTGCTGCAATTCTTTTAATAAATTTTGTCCATCTATATATTGTTGTACTAAATATAAATAGTTATCTTGCTCAAAGTAAGCTAGCAGATGGGGTATTTGTGGGTGTTCTCCCAACTCTTGTAGGCGTTGGGCTTCCTGTTCAAAAAGCTGGACAGCCTTCTTTAAAGCCCCTGTGTCTTTGACTTTTGGGGCGAGTTGCTTAACAACACATTTTGCATTTAGTTTGTCGATATCTTCCGCTAGATAGGTGATACTAAATCCACCTTCTACAGACAATCTGTCGATAACACGGTAGTGACCTCTAAGCAGAGGTATTAGTAGGGTTCCACAATTCTGACAATATTGGCTATCATCAGGATTTAAAGGATCTTGGCAATCGGGATTTAGGCAGCAAATCATACTAGCAAGAAATTTGCAGCTTGAGTATATGTTA
Source organism: Pelatocladus sp. BLCC-F211 (assembly GCF_041928655.1). Taxonomy (NCBI): domain Bacteria; kingdom Bacillati; phylum Cyanobacteriota; class Cyanophyceae; order Nostocales; family Hapalosiphonaceae; genus Pelatocladus; species Pelatocladus sp. BLCC-F211. The sequence goes on from NZ_JBHFLM010000050.1 coordinate 45,503, forward strand.
ATTCATGACGTATCATTTTGCTATTAATTTGCCAAAACAAAGTTTCTGACTCCAGAATCAATCTATTGGTAACTAGGCAATTTAAAATTAAAGTATGGGATTTTTTCTATAATCGTGGTTGCCAGCAGCACAGGTGCTGATATTAGTATGTCTATGTCCACATTTTATATATTACCAAATAAGCAGGGAAACAACATTTTTTTACAAACTTGTACGGTTAGGAATCAAAAATTCATCAATAATACTTGTGTTTAGTAAATACCATGCAAAGCAGATACAATATTTTGTGGCTAGTGAATATATCCAATATCTAATAAAAACAACTATCTAAAGTAATAAAAGCAGGAGCCTATTACTACCTACAATGAAAATTTGATTTATAAGTAATGCCTAATTTCAAAATCACTAAAATTATTTATACTTAAAAATCTCATTACAATCAAGATGATTTTTAGGGTATTTTTAGGATTATTAAACTAAACTTTTTGTGTTTCATATATTATCTATGCATCAAAATTGTGAGGATTGATATGTTCGTAGGAAGAAATAACAAAAACTTTTGGAATAAATTTGATTTAGCTTTAATTATTTCTCTGAGTAGTAGTTTGTTAATCACAAATTATGCTCTACCTATAGCTGCGTTGGAAATTCCCAAACAGTCTGAAGAATTCACAATTGCTAAAACACCAGATGAGAGACAACCAGAAGCAGTCAAACAAGCGATTGAGCAAATTCCTGTTACGCAACCATCCCCAGCGGCTCAAACTAATCAACCGATAGAATCTCCCATCCGCCCCACACCTACACCCTCTCCAACACCAACATCTACTCCAAAACCTCAACCTTCTGGTACTGGTTCTACTCCAACACCAACACCAACACCAACACCAACATCTACTCCAAAACCCCAACCTTCTGGTACTGGTTCTACTCCAACACCAACACCAACATCTACTCCAAAACCCCAACCTTCTGGTACTGGTTCTACTCCCAGTACCCAACCAGTACCACAGCCAACTTCTCGTCCTTCTAAACCAAATACGCCGAAACCGACTTATACCCAACCAGCGCCACAGCCAACTTCTCGTCCTGTTAATTCTTCACCTTCTAGGACTCAGCCTACAAATAATAATAGGAATTCTGGTGGCTCACCTGTTTCTGGTAGCAAAATACCTAACGCCAAACCAATTAACTTTGTAGACATTCAATTGGGTGTCTTAGCTCCAGGTGATTTTAAATCTCAAGGTAGGTATTTTCACTTTTATCAGTTTGAAGGCAGAGAAAATCAATTAATTCAAATCAGACTGATTGGTAGTGCTGACCAACGCCGTTCTAACAATCTGAATCTAAATCCATTCATGATTTTGCTTGACCCCAACAATAACGTTCTTGCTAAAAGAAGCAGTGGGGAAACAGGTAGTAATGGGGAAGTCAAAGACGCATTTCTATTTGTCAGATTACCTGCTAGAGGTGTTTATACCATCGCAGTCACTAGTCGCAATCCTGGAGAAATAGGTCGCTATAGTTTAGCTTTAAGGAACGACAGAGCTAGTTACACTCTCGATGAATCAGACCAATTGACAGCAAACGGCTCTAAACTTAAAAACAATGGTAGTCCTTACAATGTTTCTAGGTTTGAGGGTAAAAAAGACCAACTTGTGAGTATACGTGTAGATAGTGTTCTAGAACAGTTTTCCCCCTACATCGTTCTGCTCAACTCCAAAGGTCAAGTCATTGCTGCGGATAATGAAAAAGATGGTAGATACACCGCTCTGATTGATCGAGCTAAGTTACCTGAAGATGGAGCTTATTATGTTGTGGTCATTTCCTCTGTCCCTCAACGAACAGGTACATATCGATTGACTATTTTTTAGTAAACAACAAAATCCCCGACTTCGCAGAAATCGGGGATTTGGCTATCTTAATTTTCACAACTCCTACACCGATTGCTATACCACTAATCTTTACTGCGATACCCGCCAAATCTTGATCGTTTTATCTAGACTACTACTTGCAACAGAATTACCATCAGCACTAAAAGCGACAGACCAAACTTTGTCGTCATGTCCTGTGAGAGTGCGAATTTCTTCTCCTGTGTTCACATTCCAAAGTTTGATGGTCTTGTCCCAACTACCACTAGCCAAAGTCTTCCCATCTGGACTAAAGCTGATAGACCAAACCTTATTGGTATGACCTGTAAATGTGTAACTTTCTTTACCTGTTTTCAAATTCCATAGTTTGATCGTGTTGTCCCAGCTACCAGTTGCTAAAGTATTGCTATCAGGAGTAAAAGCAAGGGAATGAACGGCCTGTGTGTGACCTCTCAAGACGCGAATTTGTTTTCCTGTGTGTAAATTCCACAGTTTCACACTGCTGTCAAAATAACTACTACTTGCAACTGTATTTCCATCGGGGCTAATAGCGATCGCATCTACTACGTCACAATCTCCTTTGAGGGTACGAATCTGTTTGCTTGTGGCTACATCCCAGAGTTTAATGCTTTGATCCCAACTGCCACTAACTAAAGTTTGGTTATCTGAACTGAAGGCAATAGACTGAACTGAGGCAAGATGTCCTTTTAAAGTCTGAAGTAATTTTCCTGTTTGCAAATCCCAAAGTTTTATGGTATTATCTGCACTGGCAGACGCAAGCATTTTGCCATCTGGACTGATAGCAACAGAGTTGATCCATTCAGAATGCCCTTTCAAGGTGTGTAATTCCGAGCCTGTTGTCACATCCCAAATTTTGATAGTTTTGTCTGTGCTTGCAGAAGCAAGTTTCTTACCATCTGGACTAATCGCCACAGACCAAACGGGGTAGGCATGTCCTTTGAGGGTGAGAGCGTCGCCGACCCCAACATTTGCCCATGCTGCTTTATTCGGCTGACTAAGGCTTTCAGGAGACAAGCTGGTGGCACCTGGAGCAGATTGCCACAGCCAAGTTCCTCCAGAACCTAAAAGTATAATCGCCGCACCCGTTAAGATTTTGATTTTTGAGTAGCTCATTTGTACAGATATTGCAAATTCAGCAGTTGCTTAAGTCTCACGCTGTGAAATTCACAAACCAGAGATTTGATATATTTTCTTGGGGATAAATTTATTTACCCATTGGATGAATGACTTTTCAGATTTATTGGTCAAGATTTAACATTACTTTTTATATGTAAAAAAATGATTAAGTTGAGACTCGCCAAATTTTGATGACGTTGTCAAAACCGCAACTGACTAGGATGTTGCCATTGTGACTAAAAGCTAGAGACTGGACTCCGTCGCCGTGTCCTGCTAGGGTGCGAATTTGTTCGCCCGTTTTTATATTCCACAATTTAATAGTCTTATCGCTACTACCGCTAGCAAGAGTTTGACCATCTGGACTCAGGGCGATCGCTCGAACTCCTCCAGAATGGCCCAAAAGGGTACGAATTTCTTTTCCAGTTGTCAAATCCCAAATTTTGATGGTTTTATCATCACTTCCACTGATCAGGGTTTTCCCATCTGGCGTAATGGCGATGGATGTTACAGCTTGGGTATGTCCTGTAAGAGTACGAATCTCGTTTCCGGTTGTCACATCCCAAATTTTGATAGTTTGATCACGACTAGCACTGATCAATGTTTTTTGATCAGGACTGAAGACGATAGATCGCACCCAAGAGGTATGACCATTAAAAGTGCGAATTTCCTGGCCAGTTGCTAAATCCCATAATTTAATCGTGTTATCGTCGCTACCGTTGGCTACAAGATTACCATCCGGGCTAATAACCAGGGTATGAACTGAGTTTGTATGTCCCTCAAAAGTTCGGATTTCCTGTCCTCTGGACAGGTTCCAGAGCTTGATGGTTTTGTCTTCACTACCACTGACCAAGGTTTGCCCATCTGGGGTGATGCTAACAACATTAACGCGATCGCTATGCCCTTTCAAAGTAATGATTTCCTGTCCGGTGATTAAACTCCAAAGTTTAATCGTGTCCCCACTGTTGCTGACAATTGTTTTACCATCTGGGCTAATCGCAACAGACAAAACCGATTTGGAGGGTGATTTGAAAGTATGCGCCAAATAAAAATTCCCCATAGGCAGTTTAGACGATTGGGGAAGAATTGCTTCAGTATTTGTTGCTGTGTTCTCTGATTGACCAAAACGAGAAGAAACAGACATGTCAAAGTGATGAGATTGGCGATAGAAGAATTCACCCAAGACGATCAACATGACAAAAGAACTCAGCAAGAATAAATTTCTTACCAACGTGTATTTTTTAGGTACAAATGGCGGCTGAGTTGGTGGTAGTATTACCGATGAGTTAGCTACTTCTGTTTTTCGTTCTGATAGCTGCTTAGACATCAAAGCTTTCAGAACTTGTTCAGCTGATTGATAACGCTGGTGAGTATCTTTTGCTAATAGTTTGTCAATAACTTCAGCCAGTTCAGTGGCGATCGGACTCTTTAAATAGTGTTGCCAATCTTGCACCCAAGCATAGCCATGTTCTGTCCACAATTTAAAAGGAGAAACTCCTGTCAACAGATGAAAGCAAGTAGCTCCTAAACTGAATAAATCGCTGGCTGGGTAGGCTTTCCCATCTCTGATTTGTTCGATCGCGGAATAGCCATGTGAACCAATCGAAGTACCCATTTGTATATGTACTTTCGCTGTTAATTGCTTGGAAGAACCAAAATCAATCAAGCATAGACGCCCATCATTTTTACGGCGGATAATATTCTGTGGCTTGATATCTCTATGAATAACTCCTCGTTCATGAATAAATCTTAAAACAGGTAGTAAATCTAACAAAATTTCTCGAATTTCTTTAGCACTATACCCTCTTTTTTGTTGCAACTCCTTTAACAAATTCTCTCCATCTATAAACTGCTGCACCAAATAGAGGTATGTGTTTTCTTCAAAATAAGCCAATAAAGTTGGGATTTGCGGATGTTCTCCGAGTTGTTGCAAACGCTGCGCCTCTCTTTGAAATAAATCCATTGCTTTAGAAAGGGCCCAGCTTTCTTGGAATTTAGGTGCTAATTGCTTGATAACGCAGCGTTCGTTAAGTTTATCTTTATCTTCTGCCAAGTAAGTTCTACCAAATCCACCCTCATCTGAAAGCACGCGGATGACACGAAAACGTTTCCGTAACAGTTGTACGAGGGGACTGTTACAAGTTTGGCAGAACTCCTTTCCATCAGGATTTAGGGGATGTGGGCAATCAGGATTTAAGCAGCAGATCATTGATTACAAAAGGTACAACTGCGTGACAAATGACGCTAAGGATGCCCCGAAAAATTTTTCTATATGATTAATATTCTCTTGTATTATACTAAATTCCTATGAAATTTTTGTAATTCTTTTGAATACAAGCTAGTAAATGAATTAATCAGTAAGTATCAAGCTATATCATCTTGAATTATGAAAATTTGATGTATTGGATACATCAGGACTTTATTTATCGAATTATTTATAGAAACTGAATAGTAGTCAGTAATCAAGCTTATACGATTTTGGATTTTAGATTACTCTGTCGAGTAGCCGCACTTCGTGCGTCTATAGATTTTGGATTGGGAAACTCTTTGTGCATAAGAGTTTTGTAAGTCTATCTGTCGCATTCATTTTTCAAATTGGTATTAATTGATTGAGTTACCATAGACGCAACGGAAAATCAAGGGTTTTAACTTTTTGGATGATACAAATATATCGGTAGGGGTGTATGGCTGCACGCCCCTACAATACATCTAATATGTATCAGGATCTTTGTGAAATGGTATCAGATTTTGAATTTCTCTTAATTGTCTATTGATTTGCCTTAGCTAATCTCAATAGATTAAGTTATACTTAAGTACCGCTCAAAAGTTTTAGCATTGAGGAAGCTTTGTATGTTTGCACTTAGAATTACAAAGTAGAAAATTTTTCCTCTGCCTAATCTAGAGCTATTGTATGCAAAACATCAGCTTGAGCTTTTCTTTTCACTGTTGCAATCTTGATAATTGTGATAATTGTGCAATGCTAACAAAATTAACTATTGTTGAAGATTAGGATTGACCAAAGTCAATTTTTAGTACAATATAATATCAATTTTAATAAAATAGTTTTAAGGTTTTGGAGTTTTCCTGTTTTGACTGATGACGCAGGAAGTTATTATTTGTAGAGGAACGCAGTTACAAAAGAGAGATTACTTGAGTCAAAGATTTAGGTTTGTCAGCTTACTTTAATCAAGCCGAGTGAACGATAACAACTATGTCATACGTTTCCGTATTAAAAAGCATACCAGAAATAATTAGTCAGCCAACAGGAATAGCAGTATTAGCTTCTGTTGGTATCCACGGTGTAATCGCATTATTTCTGCCGTGGATGCAGATGGAAACTCAACCAAAACAGACAAAATCACCAAAAACAGGCGTCGGACTTGTTGAATTAAACCAGGCTGATCAAAGTCGTTTGCCACAGACAACTACATCTGCGCTTCCCAAGCAACCAGGGATTTCCTTACAAGGAAAACTTCCCCAAGCTGGACAAGTTCCTCTACAAGCGCAAGTTCCCCCATTTCCCAACTTTGCGTTCAAATCAACACCCTTACCCACGCAGCAATCACCAACTTCTCTGGTTGAGCCGCCACTAACCTCTATTCCCGTATCTCCAAATCGAGTTAGCATCCTACCTCTACCGAGGAGGAGCCAGTTGCAGGTACAACAGAACCCAAATTTCCCACTTCAATCAAATTTTGACAGCAGCCAGAACAATACAACAACTGTTCCGCGTGTAAATGATCGGAAAGTAGCTCGTTTGCAAGATGAAATTGACTTAGGAAAACCGCAGCCACTACCTTCTTCTGTCAATACGCCTAACTCCCAATACCCCACAAACTTACCGGATTTACAAGCTGCTAACATTCCCACTAATTTACCTAACACGCCGACTTCCGTTTATTCCAATAACTCTAGTACTCCTAATTCTAGTACTCCAAATGGGTTGTCAAATCAGGAATTCCCTGTTGCTACAAGTACTCCACAACCAGGAAGTAACCTAGCGATGGGAGGTACAAACTTACCACAATGGCAATCACAACAGCCTACAACACCTCAGACATCCAATTTGCCATCAACAGCAACAACATCCCAGACGACAGCACAGCAAATCGCCAAAATAAATTCTTTAAATGATCAATTGCGAAAAGTAAGAGATCAATACCCCAACATTGAAACCAAGAAACTCATCTCCGAAACCGTTAGTGGTCAAAGAGGTCAGGAAGGTAAAATAGAGGGTGGTTTGGTATACACCGATGGCAAGGTAGAATCTATAGAATTTCTGGACAATTCAGCTTCATCTAGCCTCCAAGTAGCAGCACGGGAATATTTTAGAGAGTATTTCCAGAAAAATCCTGTGCAGGCTAATGGCAAACCCCAGTATTATCCATTTCGACTCTCTTTCTTACCGAATAATAATATTGCTCCCGCAACAGCTACTCCATCAAAATTACCTGCACTAGTTCCTCAAAAATTGCCGATTTTGGAAACAACTAAAACACAGCCATCTCCCAATGGACAGCAGGATTTAAAACAGCGTTTGCGATCGCTTCCCCAAAATCAATCATCACCCCAACAGCAGCAACCCATACAATCAGTACAAGTGGGGACAAATCAAGCTCAACCCATACCAAAACTATCCCAACCACAAGTTAATCAAAACACTCAAAACCCCAACCAAAAACTAATACAACAGCTGCGCCAAGTTAAACAGGAAAGACAAAACCCTAATCAACAGTAAACAGTAATCAGTTATCAGTAATTTGTTCACTGATAACTGATTACTGATAACTGATAACTGATTACCAACCCTGTTCTGCTTTCTGAAAAACGTAGGTAGCTACTTCAATAATTTCATCTTCGCTTAACTTGCTTTTAAAAGCAGGCATAGCATTTTTACCGTTTTGTACTTGGTGAATAATTGCTGTAAGTGAGTTAGCGTTATAATTTTCCAGATACTTTTGTAAGGCTTCCTTTCTCAAAGTTTTTTCAGCGATGAGAATATTCCCACCACCAATATGACAAGAAGCACAGTTAGAAGCAAATATTTTGGCAGCAGGAGGAATTTCAGCCGCCTGTGCTGGACTGATAAATATAAAAATAAACAGAGCGATCGCAAATAGCAAAATTAATAATAGTAATCTCAAAGTCTTGACCTCGCAATAAGCTTCCAGCCATTGAAAAATCCTTTCAGTAATATTCTATGGCTGTTCAAAGCTTTCAAGGCGTATTCAACAGGCACGACTTTGCGGAATAACGATAATTCCGAGCAGTGTAAAAAGTGGATTTATCCCTGGAATCAGTTGCGTCTTCTAAAATCTAAAATCTAAAATCTAAAATCCAAAATCGGATGACGAGTCTATTCTCTAGTTTGCCATTTGGCTTCTAGTACCATCAACAGTAGGAATCAGACTCGTCATCGCATTTGAGTTATGTGTGCATTCTCGTTTAGTGTGGCGAAGCATCACTCGAAGAGTATGCCAAGTCTAGTTTTCCACAGAAACCTCTGCTAAAACTCAAGTGGAGTGCCTAATTATTCAACAGTTAGTTTACCAGCCATGCCAGCACCACGGTGAGGCTCGCAGTAGAAGGTATAGTCACCCTTGGGAGCATCTGCGGGGATTGTGGTTTCATACTCTTGACCAGGACTCATCAGCAACTGCTTGTGAGTCCAAGCTTTCGCTAAATCAGCACTTTTTGACTGACCAGGATCAAATACAACATTGTGGGGAGGAACTTTGTTGTTTACCCATTTAATTGTGTCACCTGGCTTGACAGTCAACTTTGCAGGCTCAAACGCCAGCATTCCCTTATCACTGCCAAGTTTTACTGTATATGTATCAGCAGCAGCACTAGGAGTGAAAACAGCAAAGCTACCAACAACTAAAAGAATTGTTAACACCGCTAGACCAAAGCGACGCAAGCCGGCCGCAATTAATTTCATAGCCTTCTCCAATCAACAAGTTTTATTTTCCTCTATTCATTTTAGATAAAATTAAGGCCAAATATGACAAGATGTCGTAGATGTAAGATTTTTTTTGGAAAAATGATCAAAAATATAGTCATTAATCTCTCGTAAGTAGACCCAATCATCTCGGACTACTTACCAAAAGACTAATGACTAAAAACTGATGACTAAGAAATGATGACTATGTTAGTGACCGGGAGTTTAGTAATAAATTTTACCACCGCCCCACTTGATACCAATTACTTTCGGTTGTACTAAGATATAACCAGCGATCGCCTTCAAATCATCATCAGTGAGATTTCTCATTTCTGTGAAAATATCAGCACTCTTGATGCTGGGATGTAACTCAGAAATTTCATATTCTCCATCGTAGGTAGTGGGGTTTTTCATGTAATCCACTAGTCCTTCAATGTTATTACGGGGTGGTGTTGCCAATGCCAAAGCTTCAGGATCAAGCCCGACGTTCTGATTGGTTTTGGTAATTCCACCAGGGTGACACTGAGAGCAAGTACTGTTAAACAAGCGCTTGCCTTCTGTAAGCTCTTTCAGGCTGATTACAACTGTATCACCCTTTTCATTTAACTGTACTGTGCGTGAAGCTTGATCTATTTCCACTGCTGTTGCACTACCAACAACAAACTGAAAAGTCAGCAACACAGTAGCTACAAAAATGCCAATTAGTCTTTTTAACATCTTTCCCCTTAAAGATTTTGACGCTCAACACAGCTAAATCTCGCGATACTCAATCTTTTGTTGTTAACTGCCAGTTGTCAATTGTTTTTTGTTTTTTGTTTGTTGTTTGTTGTTTGTTGTTTGTTCCACCAACCACTAACAACGAACTAAACTATATTGGTTGCAATCGGTTGCATACAGATAAAACCTCTCCTACAGGATGGATGTTATCTGCTGGTATCTTTGTGATAAATAGGTTTGCACAACCCATAAAGTATGTTAACTGACAGATATAGATAAAGTCGCTGTTATACAAATATCACGTTAAGAGGCCAATTTGTTGCCCTAACTACTGGCTAGGGAAACAGGAAAACAGACAAATAGAAGTATGAGTATTTTTACTGTAAAGAAGTTGCGATCGCAATTCGGCATTGGGCATTGGGCAACAAGTTCTTAATTTTGACTTTTGACTTACCCTACCCTGCGGGAACGACTTTGTCGAACGGGAAGCCGCTTGCGCGTCTATGACTTTTGACTTGTTTTGTCTCCCTTCCAATTCCTACCCCTTCCCTCCTGTAAAAGTCACACTTTGAATAAAGTACCGATTGAAAAAAGCATAAATAGCTAAAGCTGGCAGAGTAAACACCATTGAAGCAGCCATGATATAGTTCCAATAGCTGATATACTGACCTTTGAAAGAATTTAAACCCAAAGGCAGAGTAAACATTTCCGGATCAAACAGTATCACCACAGGCAGCAAAAAATTATTCCAACTACCCATAAAAACAAAAACTGCCTGCGCTGCTAATGCTGGTTTTGCCAAGGGTAAAACAATACGCCAGAAAATCCCCAAAGAACTTAAACCATCAAGCGCAGCAGCTTCCTCTAATTCTTTAGGAAAGTTAACAAAAAACTGCCGCATCATAAAAATGAAAGTGGCATTCACCATACTGGGGACAATCATACCTTGATAGGAATTCAGCCAGCCGAAAGCTTTTAAAATCAAAAATGTTGGAATTAGTGTGATTTGTGCTGGTACTGCGAGTACTGCCAAAATCAGTAAAAACCAAAAATGTCTACCCCGAAATCGCAATCTTGCGAGGGCGTAACCAGCCATTGAATTGAACAGCAAGTTTAAAATAGTGACGCAAACGGCAATAACTACACTATTGAATAACCAACGCAGAAATAGTGGTTCTTGCAGGAAAATTAGCTTGTAATTGTCAAGAGTAAAGTTTTTGGGCAAAAAATTTGCTTCGCTGCTAACTATTTCAGACAGGGGCTTAAAGGATGCCGAAAGCGCCCACAAAAACGGAATGATGGTAATAACAGCGTACAGTGTCAACAGGACATACAAAAGTCCCTTTCTTATTGGTAAAGAAAGTTTCATAAAGCTAACTAGAGAGAGTCGTCACTTGTTATTGGTCAACTACAAACCCTCAAAACTAGTTTGACAGACTATATAGCGTTTGTGAGTTGAGAAGACACTTTCTTAGGGTTTATACGGTCAATATCAATATCTTTATCTAAACTTTATACATATTCATAACAGTATGAAGATGAAATCAAAATCATAATTGCTTGACAAATATATCTGAAATATATGACTTTAATGGTGTAAAAATAGCTTAGTTTTGATTTTTATCTAATACTAATGCATTTGTTTTCTATAGCTTCATGCAGGTCTATCAGACACTTGATGAAGATATCTGCATTAATTGCATTTTTGAAGCAATTAATTTTTAGTTTGCCAGTAAATAGCTACACAACAATACCACAGTAGCAGGGTTAAACATGCTTTTCAATCGACGAGAAAACGCTAACAAAAAACAGAGGAATAAAATTCAATTCTTACAGAAAAAAATAACGAGTAATCTGCATATATCTAAAATTAAAACCGAGGTACTTGCAGGTGTAACAGTAGCATTAGCGCTGATTCCAGAATCTTTGGCATTTGCTGCGATCGCCAAAGTTAACCCAATGGTAGCACTCTATACATCTTTTTGTATGGCAGTGGTCATTTCCTTAGTAGGAGGACGCCCAGGCATGATTTCAGCCGCGACTGGCTCAATGGCGTTACTGATGACAAAATTGGTTGAAAAGCATGGAGTAGAATATTTATTTGCTGCTACCATCTTGACAGGAATTATTCAATTTTCAATTGGGGTTTTGAAGTTAGAAAGATGCTTCAGTTTTATTCCTCAATCTGCTATTGCTGGATTTGTTAATGCTTTAGGAATTTTGATTTTTACCGCTCAGTTAAGGTTATTTGCTGGGGAACCTTGGCAAATGTATGTGATGGTAGCTGTCACACTGGCGATTGTCTACTTATTCCCACGTCTGACAAAGAGCATTCCTTCACCACTTATAGCAATTATTGCTATGACCATTGTCGCGATCGCAATGGATTTAGATATTCGTCGAGTCGGAGACATTGGAGAAATTACACGCAACTTACCTGTGTTACACATACCCCAGGTTAGTTTCTCCCTAGAAACACTCATGATTATCCTACCTTACTCACTAACCTTAGCGATCGTTGGACTATTAGAATCATTGTTAACAGCCGCTTTAGTCGATGAACTAACTGACACTCGCACTTCTAAGAATCGAGAAACAAAAGGTCAAGGAATAGCTAATGCAGTTACTGGGTTAATGGGTGGGATGGCAGGCTGTGGTATGGTGGGACAATCTGTCATCAATACTAGATGTGGTGCGAAAGGACGTTTGTCTACCTTCGTATCTGGTGCGTTTTTGCTGTTTTCTATCTTCGTACTGCGGGATCTTGTACAGCAAATTCCCATGGCTGCATTGGTTGGTGTGATGATTATGGTGTCCTTTGAAACTTTTGACTGGAAGTCTTTAAAGGTATTACGAAAGACACCACTACCAGAAGTATTAGTAATGCCTTTTACAGTCATAGTTGCACTAGCCACACACGACTTAGCCCAAGGCGTACTAGCAGGAGTAATTCTGAACTTACTAATATTTGGCTGGCAAGCAGCTCAAATTGGGACTACAGTTAGCATTGATCGTGATGAGAACAGAGTGTATTACATTCACGGTCAATTGTTTTTTGGTTCCGCGAACCAGTTTGTAGAATTGTTTGAATACACTACAGATACAGACAAAGTAGTCATTGATTTTCATCGTTCCCATGTATGGGATCAAGCCGCAGCCAATGCGATCGCCAAGGTAGTAAGCAAATATCACCGCCTCGATAAGCATGTTACAATCGCTGGACTAAACCATGATAGCCACACAACCGTTCGTAAATCTGGAGTCCCAGAACACGTAGTTAATTTGAGATCAAGTTCTAGTCAAGTGGCTTGAGAAGGGATCAGGGAAAGGGGATCAGGGAAAGGGGATCAGGGAAAAGGGATTGGGCAGAGATTTGTTGAATAATTCTCCCTTGTCTTCCATGTCCCCCATGTCTCCCATGTCCCCCTTGTCCCCGATCTCCGATCCCCGATCCCCGATCCCCAATATCTAGCTAGCTAACAGAGTTTTTCCCAGAGGCATCCAACGGAAGGCGCGATCGCCACCTCTTTCGATGACGACTTTGACTCGTGGTTCGAGCTTGGGTAAGTTCGCTAAGTACTCTATCTCTTCATCAGAAAGGATATGCCCTTCAATAATCCACAATACCAATCCTTTAGATTTTGGTGGTAACTGCTCTAGCTGATAGTTAACAATTGGTGGTACATAGTACACATAACCAACTGCTGCCCCACTACCAGTACTTTTTTTACCAAGATGTGCAGGTCGAACTCCATGAACACCTGTGAGATAAGCAGCTAAATCACCTAGTCCTCTAGCAGTTATATTGAGAGTCGTATAGCCTGCTGCACGTAGTCGGCGTCTGTAGCGACCTTCAAAACCTCCTTCTAGAGGTACGTAGACACCAAGAGCGCCATTTTTTTCTAGATCACGAATTAAAGTGTTACCAGTGGTAATTAGTGCCATAGGTTTTCGTCTTGTCCGACTTAGATATCTCTATTATTTACTTTTAGTCATCAAATTAAGTAAAACGATTAACTTATGCACAGGATAAGTAAGTCATCGGGAAGAATCAGAAACCTTTACCAATGACCAATGACCAACGCTAATTCTTGCACAACCTCTATTTTTGAAGTTTAAAAGGGTTTGGCTAGGCGATCGCATGGTTTTTCATCTTCTTACTTCTCATTACTATCAAAAATCTTAATAGACAAAAATCAATATTTGATCTATATTTTTAGATCGTGACCAAACTTAGGATACCCCTTCGTTGTTATTGCTAGCAATGATTTAGCATTTTAAGCTAAAAATCAAAGTTCTAAACAGAATTAGCTAGCTAGAATTGACAAGAGACTGGTAAACTATAAAAGCTTTCAGGTCAACGAAAACGAGTAGAGTTAAAAACTCAAACTCATTCCAGTCAGTAGAACAAATTCGCCCTTTCAAGAGAGCGAAACCACAGGCAAAACCTTAAAAGTTATATTTTAAGGTAATTGGAGGGGTAGAAACTGAGCAGTGATGTTGGTTTGTAGCATGGCGTAAGTCTCAGTTACAAGGATACTGGGTAGATTGCTGCCTAAGTCCTGCTACAAGCAAGTAAAGTGCCAGAGCAATTGCTGAGATAATTGTTGCACAAAGCTCCAAAGCCTTGTATTAAACCCAAACAATGTACTTTCTTGAATAGAAAGTATTTTGCTAGTTCTAATCCCATGTAAGTGAAAGCAAACGGATTCACATCATAGTAAAGATACTTGATGAAAGACCGGGTAAGTTGGAACCGCCATTACCTAAGCCGTTCCTGACTTCATAAGGCGCCGCCATATAGCGGAAAGTAGCTGACAAAGCTTCTGTACAAGTGTTCTGAAGAATCCAATTTCCTAAGAAAAAAGTAGAAAGGAGAGCCAGTAACTGTGTCTGTAGGTATTCTCGGCACCAAACTGGGCATGACCCAAATTTTTGACGATGCAGGAGTAGCTATTCCTGTGACAGTTATTCAGGCGGGACCATGTACAGTTACTCAAGTTAAAACAAAACAGACCGACGGTTACTCCGCCATCCAAGTAGGCTATGGCGAAGTTAAGCCAAAAGCGCTAAATAAACCTTTATTAGGTCATCTAGCGAAGTCATCAGCCCCAGCAGTGCGTCATTTAAATGAGTATCGCATTGATAACTCTGGTGACTATGCTCTGGGTCAAGAGATTAAAGCAGATATTTTTAGCGCAGGTCAACAAGTAGATGTCATAGGTACAAGCATCGGTCGTGGTTTTGCAGGCAACCAAAAACGCAACAACTTCGCTCGTGGGCCTATGTCGCACGGTTCTAAAAACCATAGAGCGCCTGGTTCTACCGGTGCTGGTACAACGCCCGGTCGTGTTTATCCAGGTAAGCGGGCGCCAGGACGTTTAGGAGGTAGCCGCACCACAATCAAAAAACTCACTGTAGTGCGAGTAGATTCAGACCGTAACTTATTGCTCATCAAGGGAGCTGTTCCTGGTAAACCTGGGTCTTTGGTAAATATTGTGCCTGCCAAGGTAGTTGGTTAGTTATTAGTCATTAGTCATTAGTCATTAGCGACTAACAAAAGACAAATGACAAAAGACAAATGACAAAGGACATTAAAAATGTTTGAATGTGTAGTCAAAAATTGGCAGGGAGAACAAGTCGGGCAAAAAAGCTTTGACTTGCAAGTTGCCAAAGAAAAAACGGCGGCTCATGTTGTGCATAGAGCCTTGATTAGACAAATGGCTAATGCTCGTCAAGGGACAGCCAGCACGAAAACCCGCTCTGAAGTCAGAGGCGGTGGTCGCAAACCTTGGCGGCAAAAAGGTACTGGTCGAGCGCGTGCAGGATCTATTCGTTCTCCACTGTGGCGTGGTGGCGGTGTCATCTTCGGGCCCAAACCCAGAGACTATGAAATTAAGATGAACCGCAAAGAGCGGAAGTTGGCATTGCGGACAGCATTTGCTGGCCGCGTTGATGACTTAATTGTGGTAGAAGAATTTAGCGAACAGCTACAGCGTCCCAAGACCAAAGAATTAGTGTCAGCGATCGCCCGTTGGGGTATCGAGCCAGAAAGTAAGACACTATTGATATTGTCCGAGAAAAGCGAAAACGTAATTTTGTCAGCCCGTAACGTTGAGAATCTCAAACTCATCGCTGCTGACAACCTCAATGTTTACGATTTACTCCAC
The DNA here is from genome assembly GCF_041928655.1 of Pelatocladus sp. BLCC-F211. Classification (NCBI taxonomy): domain Bacteria; kingdom Bacillati; phylum Cyanobacteriota; class Cyanophyceae; order Nostocales; family Hapalosiphonaceae; genus Pelatocladus; species Pelatocladus sp. BLCC-F211. The sequence continues at coordinate 61,336 of NZ_JBHFLM010000050.1, forward strand.
GCAGACAAAATCGTCCTTACCGCATCAGCCCTAGAAAAAATTCAGGAGGTCTACAGTGCCTAACTTCGACCCCCGCAAACTCCCTGACCTAGTGCGTCGCCCCATTGTGACTGAAAAGGCGACCATGCTCATGGAGCAAAATAAGTATACTTTTGAAGTTTCTCCCAAAGCGACTAAGCCAGAAATCAAAGCAGCAATAGAAAGTCTGTTTGATGTCAAAGTCGTACAAGTTAATACCAGCAATTGTCCACGCAAAAAGCGTCGCGTCGGCAGATTTATTGGTTTCAAGCCCCAATACAAGCGAGCCATTGTCACAGTGGCTACTGGGGACGAAAACAAGATCAGACAAGTTTTATTCCCCGAAGTCTAAGAATTGTAGATTGTTAGATTTTGGATTTTAGATTAGGGGTCATTAGTGAGTAGGAAAGAAATTTTTGTAATTGCTTGAATCCTCATTAATCCAAAATCCAAAATCCAAAATTGGTGAATCCAAAATCCAAAATCCAAAATAAAAATTATGGGTACTCGTTCTTATCGCCCTTATACCCCCAGTACTCGCCAGGTCACGATTTCCGACTTTGCAGAAATTACCAAAACTGAGCCGGAAAAGTCTTTAACTAAATATGTACATCGTGCCAAAGGCCGCAATAACCAAGGGCGGATAACCAGCCGCTTTCGGGGGGGCGGACACAAGCGGCTTTACCGCATCATCGACTTCAAACGTAATAAACGTGATATTCCCGCAGAAGTCATCGCCATTGAATACGATCCCAATCGTAACGCTCGCATCGCGCTTTTACAGTACCAAGATGGCGAAAAGCGTTATATTCTCCAACCCAACGGTTTAAAAGTTGGCACAACAGTAATAGCTGGTGTTAATGCTCCCATTGAAGATGGTAACGCCTTACCTTTGTCAAATATTCCGTTGGGTACAAGCGTTCACAACGTTGAGTTGACTCCTGGTAAAGGTGGTCAAATCGTTCGCTCTGCTGGAGCAACCGCCCAAGTCGTAGCCAAAGAAGGTAATTATGTCACCCTGAAATTACCTTCAGGAGAAGTCCGCATGATCCGCCGGGAATGCTATGCCACTATTGGGCAAGTAGGTAACGTCGATGCTAGAAACTTGAGTGCAGGTAAAGCAGGTAGAAATCGCTGGAAAGGTCGTCGTCCTCATGTTAGAGGTAGCGTCATGAACCCAGTTGATCACCCCCACGGTGGTGGTGAAGGTCGCGCCCCCATCGGTCGCTCTGGACCTGTTACTCCTTGGGGTAAACCAGCATTGGGTCTGAAGACACGTAAACCCAAAAAACCAAGTAGCAAATTGATTGTGCGTCGTCGCCGTAAATCTTCTAAGCGCGGACGCGGTGGTCGTGAATCATAGAATTTTAGATTTGAGATTTTGGATTTTAGATTGGGTCATTAGTGAGTAGGAAAGAAATTTTTGTAATTGACTGAATCCTCATTAATCTGAAATCCAAAATCCGAAATCCAAAATCCGAAATCCAAAATCCAAAATCCAAAATCCAAAATCGAATTATGGGTCGTTCTCTTAAAAAAGGTCCTTTCGTAGCAGATCATTTGTTAAGCAAAATAGAGAAGCTTAACGATAGCAATAGGAAAGAAGTGATCAAAACCTGGTCACGAGCTTCGACAATTCTGCCGGAAATGGTTGGTCATACCATCGCCGTTCATAACGGACGGCAGCATGTACCCGTTTTCATCAGCGACCAAATGGTGGGACATAAGCTGGGCGAATTTGCTCCCACACGCACTTTTAGAGGTCATTCCAAAGATAAAAAAGCAGGTAGGTAGTTTGTCCTTAGTCACTTGTCATTTGTCCTTTGTAAATGACGAATGACAAATGACAAATGACAAATGACAAAAATGGAGAAAACTATGGATGTTGATACTACTAATGAAGTAAAAGCGATCGCCCGTTACATACGCATGTCTCCTTATAAAGTGCGTCGGGTACTCGACCAAATTCGTGGGCGGTCTTATCGAGAAGCACTGATCATTCTGGAATTTATGCCCTATCGTGCTTGTGAACCAATATTAAAGGTTCTCAGAAGCGCTGCTGCTAATGCAGAGCATAATGAAGGATTTGACAGGGCTAATTTGGTGATCACTAAGGCCTATGCAGATCAAGGGCCAGTACTGAAAAGGTTTCAACCAAGGGCGCAAGGTCGAGCGTACCAGATTCGCAAACCAACATGTCATATTACAGTTGCTGTTGCTCCTGGAGCCTCAGCAAAATAAGTGCTTACACGACAGCTTAAAGCCAGAAATTTTAGAGGAAAGCATTTGTGGGACAGAAAATACATCCAATTGGTTTTCGTCTAGGAATTACCCAAGAGCATCAATCTCGTTGGTTTGCTGATCCTAGTCGCTATCCAGAACTCTTACAAGAAGACCACAAACTTCGTAACTTCATTGAAGAAAAACTGGGTAGATACGCTCAGAACAATGCAGGAATTTCCGAAGTCCGGATTGAGCGTAAAGCCGATCAAATTGATCTCGAAGTACGCACAGCACGCCCAGGTGTAGTTGTAGGTCGCGGTGGACAAGGTATTGATTCATTACGTACCGGACTGCAAAACCTGTTGGGTAGCAATCGTCAAATCCGCATCAACGTTGTCGAAGTACAACGTGTTGATGCTGATGCTTACCTAATTGCTGAATACATCGCTCAACAGCTAGAACGCCGTGTTTCTTTCCGCCGGGTTGTACGTCAAGCAATTCAGCGCGCCCAACGTGCAGGTGTACAAGGTATCAAAGTCCAAGTTAGTGGTCGTCTCAACGGTGCAGAAATCGCTCGCACAGAGTGGACTCGTGAAGGTCGAGTTCCTCTACATACCTTAAGAGCTGATATTGACTACTCTTACTGCACAGCAAAAACCATCTACGGGATTCTCGGCATCAAAGTCTGGATCTTCAAGGGAGAAATTATTCCTGGACAAGAAGAAACACCTCCCCCACCAACAACACGGGAGCGTGAACCACGTCGCCGTCAACAACGTCGTCGTCAGCAATTTGAAGACCGCTCTAACGAGGGGTAATCGGTAATCGGTAATCGGTAATGGGAAAGAAAACCAGCAATTACCAATTAGCAATTACCAATTAGCAAACCATGTTAAGTCCAAGAAGAACGAAATTCCGCAAACAGCAGCGCGGACGCATGAAAGGTCTAGCTACTGCTGGCAGTTCCCTGAACTTTGGTGATTTTGCCCTCCAAGCCCAAGAACCCGCTTGGATCACCGCTCGTCAAATCGAAGCATCTCGTCGAGCTATGACCCGTTACATCCGCCGGGGTGGTAAAATCTGGATACGCATTTTCCCTGATAAGCCTGTAACAATGCGAGCCGCAGAAACACGGATGGGTTCCGGTAAAGGTTCTCCCGAATATTGGGTAGCAGTCGTCAAGCCAGGACGAATTTTGTTTGAAATTGCTGGTGTACCTGAAGCTACCGCCCGCGAAGCAATGCGTTTAGCTGCATACAAGCTGCCAATTAAAACTAAGTTCATTTCACGCTCTGAAATAGAGCCACAGGAGCAGGAGTAGGTTATGCCTCTTCCCAAAATTTCGGAAGCAAGAGAATTAAGTGACGAAAAACTGTCTGAGGAAATTCTTGCCGTTAAAAAACAGTTGTTTCATTTGCGTTTGCAAAAAGCAACCAGACAACTAGAAAAACCTCACCAGTTCCGACATGCCCGGCACCGCCTAGCCCAATTGCTAACGGTAGAATCAGAGCGCAAACGGGCTGCAAGTCAAGCCACAGAAGAAAAAAAGTAGGAGATTATGGCAGTTAAAGAACGAATTGGCTTGGTAGTAAGCGACAAAATGCAAAAAACAGTTGTTGTCGCTGTTGAGAACCGCGCTCCTCATCCCAAGTACGGCAAAATTGTGGTCAATACACGGCGTTATAAGGCTCATGACGAAGAAAATCGCTGTAAAATTGGCGATCGCGTCCGTATTCAAGAAACCAGACCCCTGAGCAAAACCAAGCGCTGGCAAGTCGCAGAAATTCTGACTACAAAAAACACCTAAAGGTGTGGGTAATTAGGTAATGGGTAATGGGTAATAAATTCAAAAAGCGATTACCACTTATCAATTAGCAATTACCAAATAGCAATTACCAATTACCAAAAACAAGGAGAGTAATTGTGATCCAACCCCAAAGTTACCTTAATGTTGCAGACAATAGCGGCGCTCGTAAACTCATGTGTATTCGTGTTTTAGGAGCAGGTAACTGTCGCTACGGTTTTGTCGGCGATAGAATTATTGCTGTTGTCAAAGATGCCCAGCCAAACATGGCGATCAAAAAATCAGATGTCGTAGAAGCAGTGATTGTTCGTACCCGCCACAATATTAACCGGGATAGCGGTATGAGTATCCGTTTTGACGACAACGCCGCAGTTATCATTAACAAAGACGGGAACCCAAAAGGAACTCGCGTCTTTGGTCCGGTTGCTCGCGAACTGCGTGAGAAAAACTTTACCAAAATCGTTTCTTTGGCTCCGGAGGTGCTGTAATGGCAAGCAAAAAAGAAAAGCCAAAGTTTTATAAAATGCATGTCAAAGCTGGGGATACCGTCCAGATAATTACTGGCAAAGACAAAGGCAAAGTTGGCGAGATTATCAAAGCTTTACCTCAAGAAAGCAAAGTCGTTGTCAAAGGCGTCAATATCAAAACCAAGCACGTCAAGCCCCAAGCGGAAGGTGAATCTGGGCGCATTGTTACCCAGGAATACCCAATCCACAGTTCCAACGTCATGCTTTACTCCACCAAGCAGAACGTCGCCAGTCGCATCTGCTACACCTTTACCGATGAAGGTAAGAAGGTACGGATGCTCAAAAAAACAGGCGAAATTATTGATAAATAGTTATTGGTCATTAGTCATTGGTCATTAGTCCAAACAAATGACAAAGGCTACCTTTGGTAGGCGCGTTAGCGACTTCTGCAAGTAGCCACTCCGTGTCTACCCGAAGCGTAAGACATAATGACAAAAGTATTCCCTGACCAAGCCCAGGGACAACCAGAACAAAAAACTATGGCAACAAGACTTAAAAGTTTATACCAAGAAACAATAGTCTCCAATCTCACCAAACAGTTTGGATACACCAACGTTCATCAAGTACCAAAATTGGTGAAAGTAACTGTCAACCGGGGTTTGGGAGAAGCAGCTCAAAATGCGAAAGCCCTGGAAGCATCTTTAAGTGAAATTGCTTTGATCACTGGGCAAAAACCTGTAGTGACAAGAGCGAAAAAAGCGATCGCAGGCTTTAAAATTCGTCAAGGTATGCCCGTTGGGATCATGGTTACTCTCAGAGGCGAACGGATGTATGCCTTTCTTGACCGATTAATCAACTTGACTCTGCCTAGAATTCGCGACTTTCGCGGTATCAGTCCCAAAAGCTTCGATGGCCGTGGGAACTATACCCTTGGCGTTAGAGAACAGTTAATTTTTCCAGAAGTCGAGTACGACAGCATTGACCAAATCCGAGGGATGGATATTTCCATCATCACCACAGCTAAGACTGATGAAGAAGGTCGTGCCTTATTAAAAGAAATGGGAATGCCCTTCCGGGAACAATAAGTTCAATTAAACGAGGAGACGATGGCGACTAACGACACTATTTCTGATATGTTGACGCGCATCCGTAATGCCACCATGGCGCGGCATCAAACTACACAAGTGCCATCCACCAAAATGACCCGTAGTATCGCTAAAGTACTTCAAGAAGAAGGCTATATCGGTGAATACGAAGATGTCGGAGAAGGAATAAAGCGAAACTTGGTAATTTCACTGAAATACAAGGGTAAAAATCGTCAACCTATTATTACTACCCTCAAGCGGGTCAGTAAACCAGGTTTGCGCGTTTACTCGAATAAAAAAGAATTACCACGGGTATTAGGTGGTATCGGCATTGCCATTATTTCTACATCTAGTGGCATCATGACCGACAGGGAAGCACGGCGTCAGAACTTGGGTGGTGAAGTACTTTGCTACGTTTGGTAGTCATTGGTCAAGTGTCATTTGTCATTTGTCATGATTTAAAGGCAAAAGACAAGTAACAAAGGACAAAAGACAAAGGACAAAGGATAAATAATTATGTCTCGAATTGGTAAACGCCCAATTACAGTTCCCGCAAAAGTACAAGTAACTTTTGATAACGCCAAGGTCGTTGTCAAAGGCCCAAAAGGTGAGCTTTCGCGCGAACTTCCCGCTAATGTGATTTTGTCCCAAGAAGGGGAAATACTAACGGTTAATCGCCGGGATGAATCACGTGTCTCTCGCCAGTTACATGGGTTATTCCGCACCTTGGTTTCCAACATGGTTGAAGGAGTTTCCAAAGGATTTGAACGTCGTTTGGAAATCCAAGGGGTTGGTTATCGGGCGCAAGTACAAGGTCGTAACCTGCTTATGAACATGGGTTACAGTCATCAAGTACAAATTGTGCCACCAGAGGGAGTTCAGTTTGCGGTTGAAAATAATACTAACGTCATTGTTAGTGGTTACGACAAAGAAGTCGTAGGTAACACAGCAGCGAAAATTCGTGCTGTTCGTCCACCGGAACCTTACAAAGGTAAAGGTATTCGCTACGCTGGCGAAGTAGTTAGACGTAAAGCTGGTAAGACTGGTAAGAGTGGTAAGAAGTAAATATGAAACTTACTCGTAGAGAATCAAAACAGCGTCGCCATCGGCGCATCCGTGGGAAAGTGGGCGGTTCTCCAGAACGTCCACGGTTAGCAATATTTCGCTCACATCAGCATATCTACGCTCAAGTGATAGATGATACCCAGCATCACACGCTGGTAGCAGCGTCCACCGTAGAACCAGAACTAAAATCTAAATTAACTTCTGGGGGAAACGCTAAAGCTTCAACTGAAGTTGGCAAGCTCATCGCATCACGAGCGCTAGAAAAAGGTATAACCAAAGTAGTTTTTGACCGCGGTGGTAATCTTTATCACGGTCGGATTAAAGCACTCGCTGATGCAGCACGTGAAGCTGGGTTAGATTTCTAATTTGTCATTGGTCAATGGTCATTAGTCAATGGTGAGTAGTTAGTAGTCGGTAATTAGTGGTTAGTTGCTGCAAACAACTACCAACAAATGACAAATGACAAATGACAAATGATAAATGACAAATGACAAAGGAAATTAGACAATGGCAACAAATCGTCGTAAAACTAACCGCGTAAAAAAAGAAGAAACTAACTGGCAAGAACGGGTTATTCAGATCCGACGGGTTAGTAAAGTAGTCAAAGGTGGTAAAAAACTCAGCTTCCGCGCCATCGTCGTTGTTGGTAATGAACGCGGTCAAGTAGGTGTCGGAGTCGGTAAAGCTTCAGATGTAATTGGTGCGGTAAAAAAAGGTGTAGCCGACGGGAAAAAACATCTGATTGACATTCCTATTACTAAATCCAATTCCATTCCCCATCCCGTTGATGGTGCTGGCGGCGGTGCAAAAGTAATGATGCGACCAGCAGCCCCTGGTACTGGTGTAATTGCTGGTGGTGCGGTTCGTACCGTACTAGAGTTGGCAGGTGTACGTAATGTCTTAGCCAAACAACTCGGTTCCAACAATCCCCTGAATAATGCCAGAGCTGCTATAAATGCCCTGACTGCTTTGCGTACCTTCTCAGAAGTAGCCGAAGACAGGGGTATTCCTCTGGAGAATCTTTATATTTAGTCAATGGTCAATAGTCCATAGTCCAAAAACTCTTGACTCTTGACTTTGACTCTTGACTTTAATTACTAAAAACTAACTGCTTATGAGACTCAACGATGTTCGCCCTCAAAAAGGGTCTAAAAAACGCGGTCGCCGTTTAGGTAGAGGCGTTTCTGCTGGTCAAGGTGCAAGTGCCGGTAAAGGTATGCGGGGTCAAAAAGCTCGCTCTGGTAGCAGTACTAGGCCTGGTTTTGAAGGTGGTCAACAGCCATTGTACCGTCGCATACCCAAGCTCAAGGGCTTTCCCCTAATTAACCGTAAAGTTTACACTACGATTAATGTAGAGAAGCTAGCCTCACTTCCAGCTAACACAGAAGTTACTTTGACCTCTTTACAAGAAGCAGGTATTCTTACTGCTGCTAAAGGGGCATTGAAAATTTTGGGAAATGGGGAATTAAATGTTCCGCTGAAAGTGCAGGCGGCAGCTTTTACAGGTACGGCTCGTAGCAAAATTGAGGCAGCTGGCGGAAGTTGTGAGGTGATATGAAGACTGTAGACGCCCTTTAGGGTGACTACTTTCACCAAGTCGCTACTCTATAGCCACTTCATATCTACGCGCCTACGGTGCAGGGTAGGATGAAGAATGAAGGATAAAAAACTTAGTACTTCAAATTTCGTGCTTCACACTTGGATATTCTTCACACTTCTGACTTCATGCTTCATTCTTCAAAGGTAGCGCTATATGATCAGTCGAGACAAACCCCCAACGGCTCAAGAAACTTTTATGCAGATGGCACAAGCAGCAGGGTTAAGAGACCGGCTGCTTGTCACCATCGGTATTCTGATTTTGATTCGTCTAGGTATACATATACCTATACCAGGAATTGATCGACAGCAGTTTGCCGCTGCAATTAATGGTAATAATCAAATATTCAGCTTTTTGGATATCTTCTCCGGAGGCGGTCTTTCTGCATTGGGAGTCTTCGCCTTGGGCATTTTGCCTTATATCAATGCTTCGATTATTATCCAATTGCTCACTGCTGCTATTCCATATTTAGAAAACTTACAAAAAAACGAGGGAGAAGCAGGAAGGCGGAGAATTTCCCAAATTACCCGCTATGTAGCTTTGGGTTGGGGAATTTTACAAAGTGTGTTCTTAGCAGCATTTTGGTTAAGACCTTTTGCCTTAAGTTTTGGCCCGATTTTCGTAATTGAAACAGCTGTTGCTCTTGTAGCTGGTTCAATGTTTGTCATGTGGGCATCAGAAGTGATTACAGAGCGTGGTGTTGGCAATGGCGCATCTTTGTTGATTTTTGTCAACATTGTGGCAACACTGCCTAAATCTCTGAGCGATACGATCGCTTATATTCAAGGTAGTGGCCAAGAAATTGTTCGGGAAAGAGTAGGTCCAGTAATTGTATTAGTCCTGGTTTTTCTCTTTACTATCGTTGGGATCGTGTTTGTTCAAGAAGCAATTCGCCGCATCCCCATTATATCTGCTCGTCGTCAAGTCGGTCGGCGGATTTTTGCTGAACAACGTAGCTATCTCCCCTTGCGTCTGAATCAAGGTGGAGTTATGCCCATCATTTTTGCTGCTGCAATCTTGAGTTTGCCACTGTTTATTGCCAATTTCACCAAAAATCCAGAATTGGCAAATATCATCAACACCTATCTCAGTCCTGGTGGTTCTCAGTCTTGGGTATATGCCCTTGTCTACCTAATTTCAATTGTCTTTTTCAGTTATTTCTATTCTTCTTTGATAGTAAACCCAGTTGATGTGGCACAGAACTTGAAAAAAATGGGTTCTAGTATTCCTGGTATTCGTCCGGGGAAAGCCACTAGCGAATATATAGAGCGCGTTTTGAATCGACTGACTTTTTTGGGTGCTATCTTTTTAGGCTTGATTGCTATCATCCCCACTGCTGTAGAAACAGCTTTAGGAGTACCTACTTTTAGAGGATTGGGTGCTACCTCTCTACTGATTTTAGTAGGTGTGGCGATTGATACAGCTAAACAAGTCCAAACTTATGTGATCTCTCAGCGCTATGAAGGAATGGTGAAGCAATAGTGACGCGATTAATCTTCTTGGGACCGCCGGGTGCTGGTAAAGGAACTCAATCTAAAACATTGGCTCATGACTGTGATATACCCCATATTTCTACGGGTGACATTTTGCGCCAAGCATTGAAAGACCAAACTTCTTTGGGTATAAAAGCCCAAAGTTATATGGATAGAGGTGAGCTAGTTCCTGATCAGCTTGTAGAGGAAATGGTGGAAGAACGCCTCTGTAAACCGGATACCAAGTCAGGTTGGATTTTAGACGGCTTTCCTCGGACTGTAAAGCAAGCAGCTTTTCTAGGAGAATTACTGCAAAAACTAGAACAGCAAGGGGAAAAGGTAGTTAATCTAGATGTACCAGATGATATTGTAGTTGGTCGTCTCTTACAACGAGGGCGTGCTGATGACACAGAAGAAGTAATTCGTCGTCGTTTGGAAGTCTACCGCTCTGAAACTGCTCCCTTGATTGAGTACTATGGCGATCGCCACCAACTGATTACGGTTAACGGCAATCAGTCCCTAGAAGAAGTCACTGCCGATCTCAAAAATGCCATAGCATCTTAAAATTAACAAAAAAAGGTTATGAGGGATTGGGAATTGGGGATTAGGGATTGGGAATCCAAAGACACACCAAGAGTAAATACCAATGTCTAATGCTCGTTACCCCTTCGCCCCTAATCCCCACTCCCTAGGAGGAGTGGGGACCCCAGCTTAAGCGCTCCCTGTTGCCTCTTCGCCCCCAATCCCCGATCCCTGATCCCCGATACCCAAGCAGATAGATGTAAATCTTAGATAAGATATATTAATAAACTGTTGATTTTTTTCTAAAAATATGTTCATTTCCAGACTATAAATAAATATCTGTAAATGAATAAAGAACTGTTGAATTGAGGGAAAAATAAATTGTCTAAGCAAGATTTGATTGAAATGGAAGGCACAGTTACAGAGTCATTGCCAAACGCTATGTTTCGCGTTGATTTAGACAATGGCTTCAACGTCTTAGCTCATATCTCTGGCAAGATTCGCCGTAACTATATCAAGATTTTACCTGGCGATCGCGTCAAAGTAGAGCTAACTCCTTATGATTTGACAAAGGGTAGAATTACTTATCGATTACGGAAGAAATAGATATTATGTGAGTTAATATACCACATGTTCAAATCACTTGGTTTTGTAAGCCTCATTTAACTGAACATTTATCTGAAAATGCTATAATTTAACATTTGGAGTCAAGTAGCAGAGCATGAAAGTTAGAGCTTCAGTCAAAAGAATGTGTGATAAATGTAGCGTGATCCGTCGTCGGGGTCGCGTTATGGTGATCTGTTCCAATCCAAAGCACAAGCAGCGCCAAGGTTAGAGCCAATTTAAGGCAGGACTCTTAAAACTTGGTGAAGTGAAACGACAAAATCATCGTCAATACACTAACTTACATCACTAGCAAGCAAATTTAGGGAGACAATTGTTGTGGCACGTATTGCCGGAGTAGACCTACCACGTGACAAGCGTGTTGAGATCGGTCTGACTTATATTTATGGAATTGGTCTATCGCGATCGCAGGAGATTTTAAAGGCTACAGGTGTAAATCCAGACACCCGTGTAAAGGATCTCAGTGATGCTGACGTAGCAGCCCTACGGGGAGAAGTAGAACAAAACTATCAAGTCGAAGGTGACTTGAGGCGCTGGGAAGCAATGAACATCAAGCGCCTAGTTGATATTGGTACTTATAGAGGGCGTCGTCATCGCATGGGCTTACCGGTAAGAGGACAGAGAACTCGTACCAATGCCCGTACCCGTCGGGGAAGACGACAAACAGTCGCTGGTAAGAAGAAAGCACCAGGGAAATAAATTTTTGACAACGCTTGCTGCTGGCAAGTTTTACATTCATCCAATCACAACGATATGGCGCGACAACCAAGCAAAAAGACCGGGAGCAAAAAGCAAAAACGCAACGTACCAAATGGTGTTGCTTACATCCAATCTACTTTCAACAATAGCATTGTCACCATTACTGATCAAAACGGAGATGTGATCTCTTGGGCGAGTGCTGGTTCTAGCGGTTTTAAAGGAGCAAAAAAGGGAACTCCCTTTGCAGCTCAAACCGCAGCTGAAAGCGCAGCCCGTCGAGCTATAGATCAGGGAATGCGCCAAATTGAGGTTATGGTGAGCGGACCAGGAGCAGGACGGGAAACAGCAATCCGCGCACTGCAAGGAGCAGGACTCGAAATTACGCTTATTCGGGATATTACCCCAATTCCTCACAATGGCTGCCGTCCTCCCAAACGCCGTCGAGTCTAAATACGACTTGTTGGGTGGTAAAGGTAATCAGTGAACAGTAAACAGTGAACAGCCAATGATAACTGATAACTGACAACTGATAACTGATAACTGTTTCCCTCACACGTATAGTGGCCGTCCGAAGTCCAAAAAGCCCTAGTTATGACAAGGGGCTACAAAACTTCGGAAAACCTAAAAATAGTAGCGCCTGTAAAGTTTGTAGATATTTAAACTTACTACTCATTAACCAAAGTATTTAGTTTAATTAACCTCAAACACAAGGCAAAAATCCAAATTTGTAGGCAGATATCTGTCTACTAGTAAGACCTGAAAGCAAGGGAGGCTACTCCGTGGCGCAGTTTCAAATTGAATGTATAGAGTCCAGTACAGAGGAAAGTCGGAGCCACTATAGTAAATTTATCCTAGAACCTCTAGAGCGGGGTCAAGGAACTACCGTTGGCAACGCCCTCAGACGGGTATTGTTGTCAAATTTAGAAGGTACGGCTGTGACAGCAGTACGCATTGCAGGAGTAACGCACGAATTTGCCACCGTTCCGGGTGTGAGAGAGGATGTACTAGAAATCCTCATGAAAATGAAGGAAATCATCCTCAAAAGTTATTCTGCTCAACCCCAGATAGGTCGTTTACTCGTTACAGGACCGGCTACAGTCACATCAGCACACTTTGATTTACCGAGTGAAGTAGAAGTTATCGATCCGACTCAATATATAGCGACCCTCGCAGAAGGAGGAAAGCTAGAAATGGAATTTCGGATTGAAAGAGGTAAAGGCTATCGCACCGTAGAACGGGGTCGTGAGGAAGCCACATCTCTAGACTTTCTCCAAATTGACTCGGTATTTATGCCAGTCAGGAAAGTTAACTACAGCGTTGAAGAAACTCGTGGCGATAATGGAATGCCAAGAGATAGATTGCTGATAGAAGTTTGGACAAATGGCAGTCTTAGCCCTCAAGAAGCCCTTTCCTCGGCAGCAGGAATCTTGGTAGAGTTATTCAATCCCTTAAAAGATATTGATATCAGGCAAACAGATACAGATTCTGATATCCCAGATGATCCTACAGCTCAGATTCCGATTGAAGAGTTACAGCTTTCTGTCAGAGCTTATAACTGTCTCAAGCGCGCTCAAGTTAACTCTGTGGCGGACTTGTTGGATTACACCCAAGAAGACCTATTAGAAATTAAAAACTTTGGTCAGAAGTCAGCAGAAGAAGTAGTTGAAGCACTACAGCGACGTTTGGGCATTACCTTACCAACTGAAAGGGCTTCTAAACATGGTTAGTCAATACTTATAAAGTAGCTGCACAGCCTAGAAATAGGTCGAGGCGGGTAGGACTGCTTAAACCAGTCAAGCCCCTTTGGGGCAGAATAACCTTGCGGAGTTCGATTTCTAATCGGCGTAGCAACAACAATTCAGAATCCTCTGTGTTTCCAACCAGAGGAGAGTTCAAGGACTAACTAACAACTTTCTTAGTAAGTACTATCTTTAAATGGTTCATAGTTATGCGTCATCGTTGTCGTGTTAAAAAACTCAGCAAGCCAGCTGATCAACGCCGCGCCCTATTGCGCGCTCTCACAACTGAGCTAATTCGTCATGGTCGAATCACCACGACTCTACAACGAGCTAAGGTGCTGAGAGCCGAAGTCGATCAAATGATCACTTTAGCCAAAGACGGTTCCTTATCATCACGCCGTCAAGCCCTTGGTTACATTTACGACAAACAACTAGTTCATGCTTTGTTTGAGCAAGCTCCCACTCGTTACGCCAATCGTCAGGGCGGCTATACTCGCATCCTGCATACCATTCCTCGTCGTGGTGATAACGCTGAGATGGCAATTATTGAACTAGTTTAAGTTATTGGTCATTGGTCATTAGTCATTAGTTAGCAGTTAGTAGTTGATAATTGATGAGAACAGCCAACGAATGACAAAAGACAAATGACAAAATCCTATGTTAGAAAGCCACCAGCCTCCACTAAAACAGCGAGTCGCCCTGGTAATTCAATACCTGGGCAGTCATTTTCATGGCTGGCAAAGGCAACCACAACACCGTAGCGTACAGGAAGAAATAGAGAAAGTCTTAGGGAATTTACTAGGCCATTCTGTTACACTACATGGTGCGGGACGTACTGATAGTGGAGTTCACGCCGCCGCTCAAGTAGCTCATTTTGATGCGACTGGTAAAATTCCAGATCACAAATGGGCAACGGTGCTAAATAATTACCTGCCCGAAGACATATTAATTTTAGCTTCAGCAGGTGTAAGCCAAACTTGGCACGCTCGCTTTAGTGCAGCGTATCGGCGTTATCGCTATACCATATACACTGGAAAACAGCCCAACTTGTTTGTGAAGCATTTCAGTTGGCATTACTACCATGCACCCCTGGATGAGTTTTTAATTCAGGCTGCATTGAAACCCCTACTCGGAAACCATCACTTAGCAGCGTTTCACCGCAGCAACTCAGCGCGTAAGCATTCTTGGGTCGAAGTGCAAGCAGTAGAATGTTATCGAAATGGGCCGTTTATTCATATTGAAATCCAAGCAAATGGATTTTTGTATGGCATGGTGCGGTTATTAGTAGGAATGTTGGTACAGGTAGGTAATGGAGAGCGATCGCTTGCTGAATTCACTGACCTCTGGAAAAATGAACGTCGGGAAGAAGTGAAATATGCTGCACCTGCCCATGGCTTATGTTTATTACGAGTCGGTTATCCAGATTTTCCCTTTTTAAAAGAAGTCTGGTTTGACACTCAACCTCTATTTGTCATTAGTCATTAGTCATTGGTCATTGGTCATTGGTCATTACAAAGAACAAATGACAAATAACAAACAACAATTAACAATTAACAATGAACAAAACATATCTTCCTCCTACTGATTCTATAACGCGTGATTGGTACGTCGTAGACGCCACCGACAAGCGTCTTGGTCGCCTAGCTAGCGAAATCGCTATGGTTCTGCGAGGCAAAAACAAACCCGAATTTACGCCCCATATGGATACAGGCGACTTCGTGATTGTAGTCAATGCCGAGAAAGTAGCCGTAACAGGTAAAAAGCGTACCCAAAAACTTTACCGTCGTCACTCCGGTCGTCCTGGCGGGATGAAGACAGAAACTTTTGCCAAACTTCAAGGACGTTTACCAGAGCGGATTGTTGAACAGGCTGTCAAAGGAATGCTACCGAAAAATAGCTTGGGACGACAGTTGTTCACCAAGTTAAAAGTGTACGCTGGGCCAACTCATCCCCACGATGCTCAAAAACCCAAAGAGCTAAAAATTAATACTATTCCAGGAGCACAAGATTAATGCAAGCAACAGAAAACACTAGTGGTCGCGCTATGTACTGGGGTACTGGCCGACGTAAGTCCGCAGTCGCACGAGTACGCCTAGTTCCAGGTACTGGGCAATTGACCGTCAATGGTAAGCCTGGAGATTTGTATTTCCAATTCAATCCTAATTATCTCGGAGGCATAAAAGCGCCTCTAGAAACTCTCGGATTGGAAAACGAATATGATATTTTAGTGAAAGCCGAAGGCGGTGGCTTGACTGGACAAGCCAATTCGATACGTTTGGGAGTGGCTCGTGCTTTATGCCAACTCGACCCCGATAACCGCTCACCTCTGAAGGTTGAAGGCTATCTCACCCGCGATCCCCGTGCCAAAGAACGGAAAAAATACGGCTTGCACAAAGCTCGCAAAGCACCCCAGTACTCGAAAAGATAGGGTATCGGGGATCAGGGATCGGGGATCAGGGATTGGGGATGGGAAAAATTATCAATATCCTGATTTCAATATCCTAATTACTGTTCTTCGTCTCCCTTTCCCCTTATCCCCAGAGGGGGCCCCACTTTCCCCAATCCCCGACCCCTGCTCCCTAGTTCTAATCGAAGACCAAAGCTATAATTGTAGTATATTCACCACATAAGGAACAATGGCTAAACCTGGTATTCATCCTGAGTGGTATCCAGAGGCTAAAGTTTACTGCAACGGTCAAGTTGTGATGACCGTCGGCTCCACAAAGCCAGAACTGCACGTAGATGTTTGGTCTGGAAACCACCCCTTTTACACCGGCACTCAAAAGATTATTGACACTGAAGGTCGTGTTGAACGCTTTATGCGGAAGTATGGCATGAGAGGCGGCGATCAAGCTTCTGGTGGCAAAAAGAAAAAGTAGCGTTTTGGCTCTGTTGCTGGTAATGACGACCCTGCATCTGCTGGGTCGCTTGTCATAAATGCTCAGGCCAACTCGTTATTTTAAGGAGCGATCGCACTCATCATGGCTGAACAATATTTACTGGAGAAACTTAAATCTGTTGAACAAACTTTTAATGAATTAACCCGTCGTCTTGCTGACCCCGATACCGCCAAAAATCCTGATGAATATCAGAAAATAGCAAAGGCGCGCTCAGGGTTAGAAGAGGTAGTTAATACTTATGAAACTTGGAAAACAGCCCAAGAAGAACTCATAGGGGCGCGGCAAATACTGAAAGAATCTCAGGGAGATGCCGAACTGCAAGAAATGGCAGCCCTGGAAGTTCAAGAATTAGAAGAGAAAATAGAATACTTAGAAAACCGCCTGAAGATATTACTGCTACCCCGTGACCCCAACGATGATAAAAACATCATGTTGGAAATTCGTGCTGGGACTGGGGGTGAAGAAGCTAGTATTTGGGCAGGTGATTTAGTACGAATGTACTCTCGCTATGCTGACACTCAGGGTTGGCGAGTCAAGCTAGTCAGTGAATCCCTAGCGGAAATGGGTGGCTTCAAAGAAGCAATCCTGGAAATTCAAGGAGACAGCGTTTACAGCAAATTAAAATTTGAAGCGGGAGTCCATCGCGTTCAGCGTGTACCAGTCACCGAGGCGGGAGGAAGAGTTCACACTTCTACAGCCACGGTGGCGATCATGCCAGAAGTCGATGATGTGGAAATCCACATTGATCCGAAAGATATTGAAATGACTACAGCGCGGTCTGGTGGTGCTGGTGGACAAAACGTCAACAAAGTAGAAACTGCGGTTGACTTGATGCACAAACCAACGGGGATTCGGATTTTCTGTACCGAAGAACGCAGCCAGTTACAAAACAAAGAACGGGCAATGCAGATTTTGCGAGCCAAGCTGTATGAAATGAAGTTACGCGAACAACAAGAAGCTGTAACTTCCATGCGGCGATCGCAAGTAGGTACAGGGTCACGTTCCGAAAAAATCCGCACCTACAATTATAAAGATAACCGAGTTACTGACCATCGTCTTGGTCAAAACTTCTCCCTCAACCCACTTCTAGAAGGTGATATAGAATCATTGATTCAGTCTTGTATCTCTCAAGACCAGCAAGAACGCTTGGCTGAACTTGCTGCTTCTGGGGCAATGAATTAATAGAGGCTGTTAAAGCTGCTAAATAGTATGTAGAAAACCGCTTATTGTGTTGTTTTTTGTGACACATAGGCGGTTTTCTCATTTAAAATTTTTGTATAAATCCGTAATGGGATTTTCTGTAATTGTAGCTAAGAAGGAATTAAATCCAAGTCCGCAACTAGGAACTAACTGATTGCCTTTGTGTCATCAAACACATGAACAAACGCGATGAACTGGAAAAACAGTAGACCTCTTGCACGAATGCAAAACTTGCCCTCATCCCCAACCCCTTCTCCCAATTTTGGAGAAGGGGAGCCAATTTAAAAGTCCTTCCCCCAAGCTTGGGAGAGGGATTTAGGGTGAGGGTAAAGATTCATGCAAGAGGTCTAGTATGATTTACGAACTTTAAGCGTCGTGTGGTTGGTGCATTACAAGCTGGTAGCGAAGCTGCTATCGAAGAATTTTTAGACAACCCTTATGTTAATGTTGGCAAAGCTATCGTTAAAGGCTGGATAAAACCAGAATAGGTCGCAATACTGCAAGGAATAGGATTTTTCGATATTGTTAGACATAGTGCGATCGCTCTACACTTTTTCAGTCTCAATACCAAGCAATTGCATCTGCATCATTTCCCGATCCAACATCGCAAATAATAACCTGTCTTGCCATTCTCCTCTACTCCATTCATACTCTCGCAAATAACCCTCCTGTCGCATCCCAATTTTAATCAACACTCGCATCGAAGCTTTATTTTTGGGATGACACAAAGCAAAAACTCGGTGTAAACTTAGTTGCTTAAAACCAAACTCTAATAACTTCCGTGCCACTTCTGTTCCATACCCTTGTCCCCAAAATTCTTTAGCCAAGCAGTATCCAATTGAACCTTCTTGCTTATTGCGATCAGTTATAGAAATACGACACGAACCTATAACTTGTTTATCTGCTTTTAGTGCGATCGCAAATGTAAAATGCTCACGTATTTTCTTCCGCCGCATT
Organism: Pelatocladus sp. BLCC-F211; assembly: GCF_041928655.1. Taxonomy (NCBI): domain Bacteria; kingdom Bacillati; phylum Cyanobacteriota; class Cyanophyceae; order Nostocales; family Hapalosiphonaceae; genus Pelatocladus; species Pelatocladus sp. BLCC-F211. The sequence continues at coordinate 79,708 of NZ_JBHFLM010000050.1, forward strand.
TTAATCTCTGTATGCAAATAGTTTTTAGTATCTTCTTCGCTATTAGGGCCAAAGGGCAAATACCGAACAGCTTCTAGATCACAAGCGTATGTATGTACTGCTTGCCAATCTGATTCTACAAAGTCTCGAAGGATTAAACGTTGGGTTTCTAAAAGTGGATAGATGCTGCTCATAAAATTAGGAATTAATAGTTAAGAGTTCAGAATATTACTTACTATTCATAACTTTTAACTATCTTTGGTTGTTAAATTCTACACAAAGTTTCAAAAAATCCCAACAAATTTTGCCAAATTATAAGCTTTTCACCTTCGTGTCTTGGTATGCCAGGTGCTACAACGGGGGGAACCCCCGCAACGCACTGGCTCGTCTTGGTGGTAAAAAATAAATTTTGAACCACCAAGACACATAGACGCGCTAGCGGCTTCCCGTAAGGGTAGACACCAAGAAAAATCCAAAAGGTATCAAGATTTTTGCGAAACGGTCTAAGAATTGGAAAATTCCGCACGCAATTGACTAACAACCCGATCCAATCCTACGGAATGCGCTGCTTTAAAAAGAATACGATCGCCTTCCTTCATTAACGTCTTCAATCTCGCTGCCAAATCTGCATGAGTTGTAAAACACTCACAAGGGACACCCTTGGCACTCTGAACTATAGTTTCGGCGTCTTGTCCATCTATCAAAACCAACAAAGCATCTAAATTCAATTTCTGCACAGTTTCGCCGACTCGTTGATGCAATTGGCGCGATCGCTCTCCCAATTCTTTCATTGCACCCAGTACAGCAATGCGTCGTTTGCCTGGGGTTTGTGCTAATAAGTTTAAGGCTGCTACCATAGCTTCTGGTGCAGCATTATAAGTCTCATCTAATATTACCACATCATTGGGTAATGCAAACCGTTGCGATCGCCCAGTTGGCATATCTACAGTTATCCCAGATTGCAGGTATGACCAATCAATACCCAGCACTTGCGCCACTGCCAAAGCTGCCATGTAGTTAGCGGCAATGTGACGACCAGGCATGGGTAGAGGTAATTGCATATCTGCTACTGCCAAAGTTTCGTTATCAATCAACTCACCTTGAATATCTCCGCCAGTAAAGCCAAAAGTGATGATCTTGCCTTGCCAAACTTTTGCTGCTGTTTCAATTAACAAGGGATTGTCATAGTTGAGAATTGCCACACTATCCTTGGGCATTTCTGCTAATAACTCACATTTTGCTGTTGCGATCGCTGCTTCTGAACCGAGTAATTCTATATGTGCTGTCCCGACGTTGGTAATCACACCAATTGTGGGACTTGCGATTTGCGTTAGTTCCGCAATTTGTCCTTTACCCCGCATCGCCATTTCCACAACGGCGAAATCATGTTCTGTAGTTAACTCCAACAGAGTTTTCGGTACACCAATTTCGTTGTTGAAATTAGCATGAGTTTTGTGAACCTTTCCTTGAGTTGCTAAAACGGCGGCGATTAATTCTTTAGTAGTGGTTTTACCTACAGAACCTGTCACACAAATTACCGGAATCTCAAAGCGATCGCGCCACCATCTGCCAATTTTTTGATAAGCCTGGAGAGTATCTTTTACTTGTAATATAGGAAATTCTGAGTTTGGGTATTCAAAATCAACAATTGCTGCTAATGCACCTTTGGCGATCGCCATTGGTATAAACTCGTGTCCATCAAATTTTTCACCGCGTAAAGCTAAAAAAACTTCACCCGGTTTGAGGATACGGCTATCCGTTTGTATTCCGTGACTGAATTTTGCTAAGGCTGCATCTGATAAATTACTTCCTTTAGCAGCGAGAACATCAATTAGTTGATTTAAGGTGGCAAAACAAGCCATAGTCAGAGGTTTTTCGGTTTCCAAAATTTTGGTCGTAAATGGTTAGTAGTTTACTACCACATTTGTCAAGGTGGGTAAAATTTTTGGAGAAAAATTCCTCTGATCTGGGTGTTTCAACCTAACCAAACCAGTGAGAAGGTGCTAAACCAGCGTCAACTGCTTCAGGAATTTGCAGACTTAACTGTTTTTCCCGTTTGTACATAATGTTATCAATCCCCCGACGGATTAAATCTTCTATGCAATACTTGTCTTTGATGGCACAAATCAAAGATTGGAAGTTTCCATATGATTGTTGTCCTTCTTCCCCAACCACATAGCAATTTGATACTTGACTAAGGACATGAGCAATTAGTTCTTGACGGAGATCAGGAATCGAGAAAGCTTGCTGATAAGGATGATGAGGATAAGTTTCGAGAACATCCTCTATGCAGCTAACTACGACTGGCAATGTTAAATTAAAAATAGTTTTAGACATGATTTCTTTACCCTCAGCTTGTAATTATCCTGTTTATTAAATTTATTGCCGATATAGCGATACCAGAGTTCGGAAATAGATAGGTTTCAATTTTAAATTTACAGAAATAATTTGAGGAACTTGTGAAGAAAGTGTAGTTTTTGAGATGGGATTAATACTACAGGATTTTTCAACCCAACCACCAATGATCAACAAACAATATTAAAAAAAGTAAAGGCTAATTACCAATAGCAATTCGCTATTAGCAATTAGCCAGAAGCACCAGGAACGTTTAAACGAGGTAATTAGCAGCAACAATCATCATTTATACGCTCATACTGATATTTACCTCTGACATTTTCATTGAAAAATTTGCCAATAGAATCAGCTTGCTGTAAATCTTGCCAAGTATCTTGGTCTATATCTGAATATTGATAAACTGCACCGTTGTGAAATTCAACTTGTAAAATATTTTTGTCGTCGTTATAGCCGACAGCAGTCGCCATTGATGAATAAATTGGTAACATTGGGATTGATTCTTCATATGAAGGTAAATCTTTAGCTTCTGCAACAATCTCGTTTAAATGTTGCAGTCCTTCAAAAGCTTCAACGGGTGCAGGAATTTCTATAAACTCTAGCTCATGACCGAGATCGAGCAATAACTGTAAATGTCCTTGAGAGTGAGCGATCGCTACTACATTGCTTAAATCAAGTTTCGATAGCTTCATCGATAATTTGCTCTCCTATTGGCAAAACAGTTTCTATTTCTGGTAGATTTTTATGCAAGACTCAATTTGTATAGTACAAAAATACTATAATAATCATCACTAGTCAAGCCTTGCTAAAAAATTGTAGAGATGCACAGATGGAAGGGACAAGGAGGACAAGGGAAGGAGGACAAGGGAAGGGGGACAAGGGGAGCCACTGCGTTGCGCGGGTTCCCCGCGTTGTAGCACGTGGCGTGGACAAGGAGGACAATTACCGACACAGGCGGATAGTATAAGTGTTTAATGATTGTATGTATAAAACACTACTTTTTTAAATTAAACGAAAGATAAATGGGTAGCGGTAAGGTATATTGGGTTGACTGAGAACTCGAACAATAGCAATAATTGGCATGATAAAACTAATAATCAATAGACCAATTAAGAATGGAATACCAATGAGAATTATCGACAACAATCCAAAAATCACCGCATAAATATAAAGGTTGATGTGAAAATTTAGGGATTCTTTCGCATTTTCCTTAACTATAGGATCATTGCTGATATACAAGATTGCAATGGGTATGCCGATAGACACAATCAAAGAGCTAAAAAATATTGCTCCATGACTCAGTGCTGACAAAAGCTTGCGTTGGTCTAAGTCTTCCATAATACAGCCTCTGAGTAGGCATAGTTCTGATTACTCTTCGATTTTAGTTGGTATCGCTATTATTCTGCCAAAATAGGTTTTTATCTCATCTTAAAATAAAGTTACAAAATCAGCGATCGCAATTGTTGAGAAGAACGAACCACATAGACACACAAAGAAAAGGAAGTGCGATCGCAATTGTCAAATAACGAAAGTAACTAAAAAACCACCTTGGCTATCTTTAATTTTAGTAAAGCAAGCCAAGGTGATAGAGAAACGAGGTGTTGTTGGCAATAAAATGTTAATGTTATGGCAGAATTTCTTGAGTTACCTCAAATAAATTTGGATTGCGTGGTTCAACAGTGACTCTTAACCAATGCACGTTGGGAGAACCAAATGTTTCAACGCGAGTGAAGTTTGTAATCAAATTCCCATTTGAGATATTGAGAGGTTTGTCAATTCGGAAATAATGGCTATCTCCATGAACAAGTATGACTGGCTTACTATACTCTTGCAACTCTGTTTGCAATACATTGATAAAATCATTGAAGCCAGTTCGTTGTGCATCTGTTGGTGGTAAATCAAAGTTTGGATTAGCATGGATCACAAGCACCAAACCAAGGTTATTACTTGCTTTAGCTAGTGCAAATGCTTCTTTTAACCAAGCGAGATTAGCACTATTACGTTCAGCGTATTCTGCATCATTTTCTGCATTGCGCCCCAAGTTATTATTACTACCAACAACGTGGATACCAGCAAATAGAACATTGCCTAGTGTCCAACGGACATTTTCACGAAACTTGGTATACTTAGGATTATCGCTTTGACGAGTAAGGGTAATTGTTCTTTGTCCCAGACTTTGATTCCCTTGTGTAAAGAGTTCGCGTAATTTTGCCAAGCGTTCAATTGAATCATATCCACCAGCAGCAGGACGATGACAATCTGTCCATTCATTATCACCAAATATGTAAATCAGAGGATGTTTAAATTGCTGGAATAGTTGGAATCTTTGTTGGAAAAGCTCATCAGAACAAAGACTTGAGCCACTTTTAAAATCTCCATCGTGAATTACAAAACGGCTTCGAGATTTGTTAATATCTTGAATTAAATCTTGATACTTTGCTTCTTGCTCGGCATCATAGGGTAAATCACCAATGAGAGCAATTTCAAAACGTCTTGGTTCACCAGGATCAAATGATGCTTGTGCAATAGTAGAAGCAACAAAGGTTGCAGATAAAATAAATAAACAGAATGGAATTAATACTTTAAGTAGTTTTTTGATTTGCATCTTTGTGCAACCTTTTTTGATGAAATATTGTCATTCAATAATTGCGTTACTAAGTTTAGAAACGCTACAAATAAGATGTTTAAATTAAAGTAATGAATAGATAGATAATTACTGACAAATCTTACTAAAATTAACACCTTAATTGAAAAATCTTGATGTTTTGAAAAAGGGTTTGATACTTTGTTGAGTAAGATTCTACGAGGACGGTGTTAACCACAAATTAAGAGCAAATTAAAAAGTGAAAATATGAAATTAGATAAGTAGGTTGGGACATTAAAATCATTGGTGAGAGTTGTCATTGGTGAAACCATGTGCGATCGCATCAATCAAGTATGTGTTCGTAGTGATGATTAGCTCAGAGAACGCAGAGAGAAAAAACTCAGCAGACAGTTTACAGTTTGTCGTTAGACATAGGTTTAAGCTTAGGTTAAAATTGCAACAATGTATACTTGAGAACAATGGCAGAAACAGGTAGAATCAGAGTTGCCAAAGATAAAGCTGAGTTGGTCAAGGCTTTAACATCGGCTGATGGTGGAACTGGGCCTTTTCAAACCTTTGCTGATGTAGTAGTGTTTGCTGCTGCTTTAGGTGCAAAGCATAAAAAGCGAGTCCCTTTAGGAGAAATTTCTAAAAGAGAACCATCACCAATCAGGCTAGAATACTTTGCATCTGTGGGTAATGATTGGGTGATCAAACTACTGGGAATTACCGAAACTCAAGATATCAAAATCCTCTCATTAGGCGAAGAAGAATATGAAACTAACCGCAACCATATTTTTGAAGAGTATGCTAATGGTGGATTAGAAATTTTGCAAGGTGAATTGCGAGGAGCAGTAGACTATACAGAACGAATTTTGTTAATTCTCACTCATATAAGAACTAATAAAGATAAAGAAGCAGAGGAATTTGATTTAAGTAAATTCCTAAATTAAACCACCTCTACCTTGAAAAGCGTAGTTTTTTTAATCAGGGAAAAGCTCAAAACTAAAACCACAACAGATTCGCTAATCAATTACAGCAATTACAAAACTGTAGGAAGTCCTACCTGCTTCGGTTCAACAAAATTACCATCAAAACCCATAGTTTTATTCTCAATTGTTCTAGCATCAGCCAAAGCTTTGCGAAGTTCAGCCCGTTCCATCTGATCTTGAATACCACCCAGAATATAAATTAGTAACTTCGCTGCTAGATCCCTTCCAGCAACTTGGACACGCTTTTTATTTGGATCATACAAAACGCCATACCATAGAGATTGGGGAAACTCCATTCCACTAAAACCACCCTGCTGGTCAAATTTTCGCAATTTCTTAACAAGCTCCTCCAATTTGAATCCTTTGCGGAAAACTAAGATACCCAAAGCTTGTGCAACAGCTACTTGAGCAACAGGACGGAAAAGCATATTTCCTTCACCTCCGTCTTTTTCAAAGCTGAATTTTCGCAGAGCTGGTGTCTCCTCATCTTCTAAAAGCTTATAACTGGAAAGGCTTGCCAAACCATCAAAAAGCTTGTGAAATTCTTGTATCCCCTCTTCAAGTTCCTGATTCTCTGGACGGTTGGGAATTAGACCTTTATCCAAAGGTTTCCAATGAGGAAATTTTTGCCCTAAATATCGCTCAGACATATCTGTAAGAGCTTGTAGGGTCGTCAAAACAGTTGATTTGGCTGCAACTGTTGCACTATTCCAATTAACACGAGGTTTTCTACCTTCACGCTGTTCCAAAAGTGGATGTACCACAGCGATTTTTCTTGCAACAATCGAAAAACCATCATCTTCATTTAACTGTGCTAACTGACCTTTTGTTAAAGGTGCAGCCATTAAATTTACATGAACAAAGATCGATCGCACTCGTCGTCTTGCTTGTTCGCGAGTTTCGCCTTTCTCAACTGCACAAATGAATTCAATCCCTATTTTTTCTTTGGGTAAGCTTTGCAGATAAGCTGGTTGAACGTGATATTGCTCAATTAAATCATCAACTGTAATAAAAGTGTCATCTGGGGTTTTTTCCTTCTTATAACGCTGGAGTTTGCCAGTTTTTAGTAACTCCATCAACCCCTGTACCCCCATGAGTCGGTGTTGACCATCTAATGCGTAAATAGTTACATCCTCTTCAGAAACATTAAGTAAACCAACTTTTTCTTCTTTATCTAAAGCTGTAAAAGCTGTGGTAGATTGTTTAGCCCGTCCTAGACTATCCCACTCAGCAGCTTTGGGGTCATCAACCCAAGCTTGGTTAATCACTACCAATACAGGTGGAAACTTATGGTTTTTTCGACCTGCTAAATATTGTGTGAGGGGTAATTGACGTGACCAATCCAAAGGACGTTGCTGAATCTCATCAATACTTTCTGCATCAATCTCAATATTATCTGTCTGAGGATTATATTTTTGCTGAAGCAAAGGTAAAGCAGACGCAAAGCGAACCCGACCCGCAAACCATTCCAAGGTAACAGAACTGATATAAGCTTCAGTACCACCCATCTCAGTTTTCTGAACTAGAATCTGGTTTTTTTGGTTCATAAACTTTTCTAGCAAAATAGCTAGTACCTGTTTATCTTTGTTGTCCCGTTCTAAATACTGACTTGCAATGTCAGCAGTTGGGTTATTTGCGCTTGGATTCATGTTAATTTTGGAAAATTTAAGTTGTGAGCAAAATATTGTTCTACAAAAATTGATTTTACTGATAAAGTTTTTAAAAACGTTAAATATTTAGAATATTAGGGTTAAGTTTACAGTACACATAGGAAGGGTGAGTAAAATATTGCACTATTTCCCCATGCTTGGGGGAATCGAGCGATTTATCACCTGTGATTCCAGAGGAAGGGAGAAATGGTCATCGCACAACAGCCAGAAAATAAAAGTCAGCAACCGCGTACTGTAGCAGAGTTAGTAGAAGAGATCCAAGCTTTGACTACAGAAATACAAGATTTGTATTGTTTGGACGAAATACCTTGGGTTGTGGGTTATTCGGGGGGGAAAGATAGTTCATGTGTATTACAACTAGTATGGAATGCGATCGCACAACTTCCACCCGAAAAGCGAACTAAGACTATTCATGTAATTACAACAGATACATTAGTAGAAAATCCCTATGTCTCTGTTTGGGTACGCAACTCTCTCAAGCAAATGAAATTGGCTGCTCTTGATCAAAAGCTACCATTTGAACCCCATTTACTACAACCAGAACCCAAAGAAACATTCTGGGTCGGTTTAATAGGTAAAGGTTATCCAGCACCAAAACCAAAATTCAGGTGGTGTACAGAACGTCTGAAAATAAATCCATCTAACCGCTTTATTCGTAATGTTATCCGTAGTTGTGGAGAAGCTATTCTTGTTTTAGGTACTCGCAAAGCCGAAAGCACAAAACGTGCTTATAGAATGAAACAGTGGGAAAGCAAACGGGTACGCGATCGCCTCAGTCCTAACATGAATTTGCCAAATTCCCTAGTTTACAGTCCTGTAGAAGATTGGCGAAATGATGAGGTTTGGCTTTATCTCATGCAATGGGAAAATCCTTGGGGATATAGCAACAAGGATTTATTCTCGATGTACAGAGGTGCTAGCGCTGATAATGAATGTCCTTTAGTTGTTGATACATCTACTCCTAGTTGTGGTAGCTCTCGTTTTGGTTGCTGGGTCTGTACGCTAGTAAGTGAAGATAAATCACTAACTGCAATGATTCAAAATGACGAAGAAAAAGAATGGTTACAACCTCTTCTTGATTTTCGTAAAGAATTAGATGCACCAATAAACCGCGAAAGACGAGATTTTCGACGTAGAAATGGTGATGTCCAACTCTATGAACGTAACCTCAATGAAGAAATTTCAGTAGAGCCTATTCCTGGACCATACATTAAAGAAGCGCGAGAATATTGGCTCAGAAAACTTCTAACTATTCAACAACAACTGCGTCGCACAGCACCAGAAAATATGCGCGACATCACATTAATAACCTCAGAAGAAATGAGCGAAATTCGCCGCATTTGGTTAGAAGAAAGACACGAATTCGATGATAGTTTACCCCGCATATATAAAGAAGTGACTGGTGAAGAATTTCAAGATCCGCGCCCTGGTGCTGACTACAGTCTCTTAGGTACCGATGAATGGGCTGTATTAGAAGAAATCTGTGCAGATGACGCTATGCACCTTGAACTAATGGCCAAGTTATTAGATACAGAACGCCAATTTCGCAAGAGAGCGCGTCGAGTGGGAATATATGATGCGCTAGAAAAATGCTTTGAAACTAGTTCCCGTTCTCGTGAAGAAGCAATTGATATTGCTCACATGAAAAGAGATTTGAAAACAGCAATTACTCAAGGCGATGTCGAAAAAGTAAAGCAATTAACTTTAGGAGATGTTACTAAAACTGAAGAAATTATAAATGTAACAGATGAGTTAATTGAAAATTCTACAGAGAACTCATCAACTACAAAATCAGTAGCTAAATCGAAAACTTGGGCGAATATGAAATTCCAAAAAAAGGAAAGTGAATAGTTATCAGTTATCAGTTAAGTAGAACGATTTGAAAAAAACAAACTATGTGAAGTAATGTAAAATTATTGGAATCTAGTTCGTAGTAAGGACTTTAGTCCTTATTTGAGGACTAAAGTCCTTACTACGAACCTTTAATTATTTATGCTGTTCTACTTACTTGACTGATAATTAAAGTTGTTTCTCATCCTCAAAATCATCTCCTAAGTAGAGTCTGATAAAGTCTTTAGCTGCTACAGGATTAATTTTCTGTAGCGCGTCGCGAATTTCTAATACCGTTTCTGCAACAGGATCTCTAATCTCGTACACCCAACGGTGAACGTTTGGTCGTCCAGTTCCCATTGTCACAGCTAACTGATTTTGGCTGATTCCGTGAGTTTCTAACACCTGTTTTAACGCTTTTCCTGCTTTTCCCATACCTTTGATTGTGTCAAAGGCTCATGACTGAGTAAACGTTACCTATAGGTAACAATAATCTTAACAACAAACAGGTGAATTCCAATGACTAAAAGCTTTTTAGCAGATCCCTTTCCCACTTCCACACCTGCTGTTTCCTCCAATACTTCCACACAAAAAACATCAGGCAGAGAACCTGTGAAAGTGGTAATATATGGTTCAAAAAAAGGAGTAAATAGTACAATTATTAGCCTTTATAAGCTTGGTTTTGCCCAAATTAATGAGTGGAGTCCATTATTACCAACTTCCAAACCCGGCGAAGTAATGAGTATTTTGACCCGAAATATAATCACAAGCTGAACTTTAAAAACAGCTGCTGAAAAATATGGTAGGGTGAGCAATACCAACTCTATCAATAATTAATTGACGCAAAGCCGCAAACAGCTAAGATCAAATTTGCGACTTTGCGTATTTGTATGAGAATTAAATATCAAACATTACTATGATTTTTCTTGAACTTATTCTGCAAAACTTTGGCCCCTACAATGGACGTCAAGTAATCAATCTGAATCCAAAAAGTCATGATTACACTCGCCCAATTCTACTTTTAGGGGGGATGAATGGTGGAGGAAAAACCACACTCATGGATGCAATTCGTCTTGCACTTTATGGACATCGCGCTCAATGTTCTACTCGTGGAAATTTAAGTTATAGTGATTTTCTGAGTCAATGTGTTAATAGTAAAGCAGAACCAAATGAGAAAACTCGTGTTGAGTTAGTATTTGAACATATTGAAAATGACAAACCCATCAAATATAGAGTTGTCAGGACTTGGGAAAAAAATCCTAAAGATGGTAAAGACCATTTAGGAATTTTGGGTGATGACGATACCTGGCCTGTTGAAGCTTTAGTTAATACTTGGGATGATTATATTGAAAATCTGCTACCTTTAGGGATTTCCAACTTATTTCTCTTTGATGGGGAACAGGTAAAAGAACTAGCAGAACAAGAAGTACCACCACCAATCGTAGTCGATGCGATTCGCGCTCTTTTAGGACTAGAATTGGCGGAAAAATTAGCGATAGATATAGAAATTTTAGTCAATCGCAAACGCAAGGAAATAGCCGAAAAACAAGACTTAGATAACTTAGAAGAAATTGAACAAAATCTCAAGCGACTACAGGAAGAATTTCAGCATCAACAGCAAAATTTAACTTCCCTACAAGCAGAATTAAAGTTATCAGAACAAGAAGAACAAGAAGCTGTTGATAAATTCCTTTCGGAAGGCGGGAAAATAGCCGCAGAACGTAGTCATTTAGAACAACAAAAACAAGAAGTAACTACTCAAGCAGAAGCAATTCGTCAGACAATGTGTGAATCTGCGGCTGATGTTTTACCGTTAGCATTAATTCAACCATTACTTACCCAAGTGCAAGCACAAGGAGAAACTGAATTTCGCACCCGACAATTGCAAATAGCACAGGATATTATACTTGAAAGAGATCAACGTTTGATGAATTTAATTAGTCAATTAGAAATCGAAAATCAAAAACTTGAAAAGATCAAATCCTTTTTGAAAGAAGACGAAAAGACGCGAAATGCTAATTTACAACAAAAACAACCTTGGTTGCTAGCAGATGATGAAGCTTTAAGTCAACTAGGTAATGTAATTTATTATTTACAAAATGCAAAAAACTCTGCCAAACAGCAATTATCAAATTTGAAAAACAAAGAAGAAGAAATAATTAATATTGAGAGACAAATGCAAACCGCAGCATCTCCAGAAGAGTATGAACAACTTCGTGAAGTGGTGCGAAAAGCACAACAAAAAGTTGCTGAAGCTAAAGCTAACTGCGAAACTACACGCCGTCACTTGATTGAATTAGAAACAACTATTGAAAAGTTTAAAAAAGATTTAAAAGAATATACCGAACAAACGATAGATCGTAAGAATAGAGAGCATATTATTACAGCTTCAGCCAGAGTTCAAGAAACACTCAAACTGTTTCGTGAACGCTTGACTTTGAGAAAATTAAATAAATTAGAAAATGAAGTCACCGAATGTTTTCGCTATCTGTTGCACAAATCAGACTTAGTACATCGCATCGTCATTGATACCAATACTTTTAGCCTATCTCTGTTTGATTTGCACTCGCAACCAGTTCCCAAACATCGCCTTTCTGCTGGGGAAAAACAACTTTTAGCGATTGCCTTCCTCTGGGGATTAGCACGAGTCTCCGGGCTGCGCTTACCAGTAGCAATTGATACGCCACTAGGAAGATTAGATTCATCGCACCGTACTAACTTAGTCGAACGTTACTTTCCCTCAGCTTCTCATCAAGTAATTTTACTTTCCACCGATACCGAAATCGGAGAAAAAGAAGTGAAAACCCTGCGCGAAAACGAAGCGATCGCCCGCGAATATCTCCTCAAATATGACTCATCCACCCGCCAAACAACCATACAACCAGGTTATTTTTGGTAATCTTATTACTCAATGAACTCTTTGTGTCTTAGTGTCTTTGTATTTAAAAAATGATTTTTTTACCACCAAGACACCAAGACACCAAGTTACCAAGAAAAATCATCAAAATATATGGAAACTCCTATCGAACGTATCAAATTATCTCAAACAGCCAAAGAACAACTGACAAAACTCAAACGCAACACCAAAATCGACCAATGGAATATTTTGTGTCGTTGGGCGTTTTGTTGTTCTCTTGCGGAACCCACAGCACCCTCCCCAGTCCCAATTCCCCAAGATAGTAACGTCGAAATGACTTGGCGCGTCTTTGGGGGCGAAATGTCTGATATTCTGCTACTGGCATTAAAACAACGCTGTTATAACGATGGTTACGGTACAGACAAAGAAACCCTAGTTACCCAATTTCGCCTGCATTTGCATCGTGGAATTGGATATTTAGCTGGTGATCCAAATATCAAGAAAATTGAAGATTTGATTGAATTAGCGACCAAGAATTGAAATTATGGTTAGTGATTGATACAAACACTACTAACTACTAACTACCAACTACTAATAAATTTAATTGCTCTTATGTCCGAGAGCTACATCGAAATTGAACGCCATAGAGCTGCGATATTCCGCATTGATTTGTCTCGCCCTGTAAGGTTGGCAATCGAGTGGTCTATTCTAAACAAAGAGACTACGTTTTTTGACTATGGTTGTGGATACGGTGGTGATGTCGATCGCATCGCCAATTTAGGTTATACCAGTTCTGGCTGGGACCCTTATTATTTTCCCAATCGCGATCGCACTCCTGCTGATGTCGTCAATTTGGGCTACATCCTGAATGTGATTGAAGATACAGAGGAACGCCGTCAAGCCCTTGTGGCAGCTTGGTCACTGGCGCGGAAGGTATTAATTGTTGCTGCTCAAGTCCTAGTTAATGCTCCGAGTCGCAATCTCATACCCTATGGCGATGGTGTTGTCACCCGCCATAACACGTTTCAGAAATATTACCAGCAAGAAGAACTCAAAAAATACATTGATGAAACACTAAATGTCGATGCTGTACCTGTAGCGCTGGGTATCTATTTTGTGTTTCGAGATGAAGCTGAAAAAGAAGCTTACAAAGCCTTACGCTTCTTCTCTAAAAATTCTACGCCCAGAGTTCGGATTCCAGTCAAACGGTTTGAAGATTACCAAGAAATGCTTCAGCCGTTAATGGATTTTCATGCTCAACGCGGGAGACTACCAGTCAAAGGCGAATTGGCAAATGAACAGGAATTATTAAAAGAATTTGGTAACTTCCGTCGAGCTTTTGCTGTGGTTTTGCAAGCTACTGACGAAGCCGAATGGGATGCGATCGCCTACCGTCGTTCTCTTGATATTCAAGTTTATCTCGCTTTGACTCATTTTGAAACTCGCCCCTCATGGCACAAGTTATCACCAGAAATGCGCCACGACATCAAAGCCTTTTTTGGTTCCTATGAGGAAGCTTGTGAAGTTGCTGACGCCAAGCTGTTTAGCTTAGGAAAATCAGGGGTAGTAAAGGCTGCTTGCGAAAAAAGTAAAATTGGTAAACGTACACGTAGTGCTTTATACGTTCATGTTTCTGCTTTATGTGAACTTGATGCCTTGTTACGAATTTACGAAGGTTGTGCTAGCCGCACTATCGGACGTGTTGATGATGCCACATTAATAAAATTTGATACCGAAAAATCACAGATTTCTTATCTGCTTTACCCAGAATTTGATACTGACCCTCATCCCGCTTTAAAAGCAAGCATTGTGATCGACTTAAAAACTTTATACATAACTCATCGAGACTATGCTACCAGAGCAAATCCACCTATACTCCACCGCAAAGAAACATTTGTTACTCCTGATTATCCTCTTTACGAAGAATTTTCTCAACTCACCAAACAAGAAGTTGAATTAGGATTACTCAAACACAAAAGCGAGATCGGTACTCGTGAAGGTTGGACAAAATGCCTTGCTGAATATGGGGTAGAAATTAGAGGACATCAAGTTTATCAATTGGGGAACGGGGAAGGTGGGGCCCCCTCTGGGGATAAGGGGCAACAGGGATTAGGGATTGGGGAGTAAGATATGGTACAATTCCCCGGATTCGTATGTAGAATCTATCAAAATATAGCGGGAGCGTGAGAACCCCTACGATTTATCGAGGGGATGAAACGCGACTCGACAGGTTTTAACCTGTCGTATCTCTTATTTTCCCCGTTGACCCTCAATGTACTTTTTAACTACCTCAGTGCTTACCTGACCTGTTGACGCTACAAAATAAGTTGGTGTCCATAAAGCAGGTAGTTTTTTTAATTCTGGAACTTTGTTGTTTTATTATGTAGTAGCAATTATAATAAACAACAGGAGGTGATGCAAGTTGTACAAAACAATCCCAGTAAAAGCAAGGTTCACGGATGAAGAAAAAGTGTTTTGGATTGACCAGTGTCAAAACGCCAATAGTCTGATTAACTCAGCAATCTTTGTTACTCGTCAAAGTCATTATGAGATGTTAAAAGCGTCTGATAATGCGTTTACGACTTACTGGCGTGGTGATGAATTACGGCATGGATGGAAAACTTATAGGTGCAATACCACATACCCGGAGTTGGAAAAAATCCTTAAAGACAACCCACATTACAAAGCAATGGCAGCACAGTCTGCACAGCAAACCTTGAAGTCTGTAGGTGAATCAATAGTTGGGTACAACGGGTTAGTTAAAGCTTATTACCGTGGTGAAGTTGATAAACCATCGTTACCCGGTTACAGAAAAAGTGGTGGAC